>JAADGR010000455.1 GCA_013152225.1 Calditrichota bacterium | reverse complement strand
GGTATGAATACCTATAGTTTTCCCAGTGCCGGTTGTACTTTAGCAAGTTCATTCTCTACGTCCTCTTATAATAAAATTATATAATATTGAAAGTCAACTTCCAGTATTTTATAATTATTTTTGATTGATGTAAGAAATATCTTGCAAAGAAGCAGCTCGAATTTGCCGATAGTATGATTGTTCCTCTGGAACAAAAAAATCAACTGCTGGTGCGATCTAACGCCAAAGAGACTGCATCTGTGAAAGATAAGGATTTGGCAATTGTTCTGCAGAAAAAGGATGAGCAAATTGCGCGATACAAAAAACTCTTGCAGGATGATTCGGATCTGGCAACTTTTGAAATCGCAAAAAAGGGACCGTTGAAGGATATTATCATTGCCATCATTGGTGCGCTGGCAACTATTTCAGCGGCAATAATCGGCTATGCTGCGGCAAAGAAACGATAGTAGTTTGACTTGCAGAAATGGAATAGAATCAATTGATAATTTATTAAGCTTGACCTTGTTAGCTTAATTTGCTAAACCAGGAAATTCGCATTTCACAAGGGATGAAATATGGAAATGAATGGATTCAAACTTTCCCTTTCCCGACGGACTTTTATAAAAAGAGCGGGTATGGCTGCGGCGGCAGTTGCGGCTCCTGCTGTTGTACCGTCCACTGTTTTTGGCGCAAATGCGCCGAGCAATCGGATTACAATGGGTTTTATCGGCGTTGGCGGCATGGGAACAAATGACATGCGCAACTTTATGGGGCAGCCGGATGTACAGATTCTTGCCGTTTGCGATCCGGTTAAAGCAACGAATCAATACGGCCACTGGTACACTCACGGCTGGAATGGAAGCTACTTTGGCCGTGAGGCAGCGCGCATGATTGTTGACGATTATTATTCGTCAAAATTCGCCGCCAGCTACAAGAGTTGCGATGCCTATATCGATTATCGCGAACTTGTGCAGCGTAGCGATATTGACGCCGTCATGATCGCGACGCCGGATCATTGGCACGCGCCAATCGCCGTGGCTGCGGCGAATAGCGGCAAGCACATTTATGGTGAAAAGCCCCTTTCTTTCCATTGCTGAGGGGCGCGCTATGGTGGAAGCGGTCGAACGCAATGCCGTCAAGTTTCAGACCGGCACGCATCGCCGGTCCGACGCCAGCACACGATTTGCCTGTGAACTGGTGAGGAACAAGTATATCGGTGAGTTGAAACATGCGCAAGTCCTTTTAGCCGGTAACAACAGAACAGCACCGACGGATGCCTGGAAGCCCGCTCCTGTTCCCGATTGGCTGGATTACGACATGTGGCTGGGACCTGCTCCCAAAGCGCCGTATCATCCGAAACGCTGTCTCTATTCATTCCGCTTCATCCAGGATTATTCCGGCGGCCAGACCACAAATAATGGTGTTCATGCTTTTGATATTGTGCAATGGGGAAACGGCACCGATTACACCGGCCCGATTAAAGTGGAAGACTTGGGCGCAAAATTTCCTAGGGATGGGCTGTTTGATGTTGTCAGTTACATTCATTTTCGCGCTTTGTACGCCAATGGTGTTGAACTGATATGCAGGACGGAACCTGATGCTTTTCAGATAACGTTTACAGGTACGGACGGCTGGGTTTCAACAAACGGCCGAAAAGTTCGCACCTCACGGGAATCGCTGAAATCAGTAAAAATCAAACCCAACGAGGTACATCTTTATAAAAGCCATAATCATTACCGCAATTTTTTGGATGCCGTAAAGTCCGGTGTTCGTCTGGCATCTCCGGTTCAAATTGGCCATCGATCAACAACGATTCCGCTTATTGGAAACATCGCCATGAAGTTAAAGAAAAAGCTTGAATGGGATCCGCAAAAAGAGCGGTTTGTCGGCGACGACGAAGCGAACAAGATGTTGAGCAAACCCATGCGTGCACCGTGGCGTGTTGAGTGAATTATTCATCAAAATCCCGGTGAGCAATGCTGCAAATAGAAAATCTTACAAAAAGTTTTAACGGCCTTGTTGTTGTTGACCATATTTCCTTTTATGTCCAAAAAGGTGAAATTTGAATAATCCAATTCTGACCCATGCATACTGTGGGGAATCATGAAAATTGCCAGGGTGACCAGGGCTGCGAGCAAGGACCAAAGCCTTGCTTTTTTGTTTTTGAAAATTGCAACCAGAGCAATGAGCCAGATGATAAAAGCTACGAGTGTTTTATTATCGGTAATATCCGTTCCATAAGGAATGCCTGTCCAGGAAGTGCCGAAAGCATATTTTTGTACAATCGGGCCAAGAATCAATCCTCCGACAAATAGCAAAATAGCAAGCCGATCGTCCAAAGTGCATAGGGTTTTAGGTTGGGGCTCGTTCTAAGAGATTCTATGCCGGTACGCGTGGACAACAGCATGGCAAAGAATATGAAAAAAATATGTGAGATGAGAACCGCTAAGGGTACGGCGCCTTTAAATCGTGTGACAATCGTTTCGTTGCCCGGAATGGTAAGGATAGAGGCGCCTTTTGCAAGCTCTATATAATATTCCAGTTTTCCTGCCGGTGGTTGGTGAGGTAAGGCTGCTTTTAATTGCTTTCCTTTCCGAACCAGCTTCTTGCGAGACCATTTTTCGTTTGTTTTGTACCGCTTGAAAATCAGAAAACCTGAAATTGATGTATCCGGAACTGTAATGACAACAGGCTGATCTCCTTCGCCGCCATGACTGCGCAGGAGTTTGTAAGTAATTTTACTGCCTGTTATTTCGTTTGAACCTTTGACAGGGTAGGTTGGTCCGGTCTTCCGCTGGTAAACGGCGGAGGCCAGAGTAATCAGAATCGCCAGAATCCATAATCCGCTTGTTCGCATTTTCATTCTCTCGCTCGTTGGTTAGTTTTGGATTTACCCCTACCAAAAACCAGCTTGTAAACAACCCCCTTTCGATTTCGTCTAAAAATAATAATTTAATATAACGTAAATTATGCAGTTTTTCAATTGGAAAAATCAATGTGTGGAACACAATTCCGGCAAGAGCGTTTATTATAAAATTGCAGCATTTATTTAAGGAATACATGTCAAAAACAAAAGTGTTAAAACTTTACTTGATTTTTAATACTATATTTACTATGGTTCTGAATTGCATATTTTTAACTTTATCCTGGAGATTATTATGAGAAGGACGGCTTTTTTAATTTTTCTTGTCATGGTTGTTTTTTTTGAAACTTCCTCCTCACGCGCTCAATTTTTTGGCAAGAATAAAGTCCAATATTCCAATTTTAAATGGCAGTATTTGCAATCGGAACATTTTGATATATATTTTACCAAAGGTGGAAAAGGTCTCGCATCATTTGTGGCAAAGATTGGAGAAGACAGTTATCAGTCATTGCGCAAAGATTTTCGATACGATCTCGAAGAGCGAATTAAAATCATCGTTTACAACAGTCATAATGATTTCGGGCAGACGAATGTTGATCTCAGTCCGCCGGAAGAATCCGTTGGCGGCTTTACTGAATTTTTTAAAAACAGGGTTGTTATTCCGTATGAAGGAGAATGGGAAAAATTTCGTCACGTTATTCACCATGAATTAACACACGCGGTGATGATGCAAATGGTCTATGGCGCCGGGCCGCAATCGATTATTCGTGGATTAACCCAAATCCAATTACCGCTTTGGTTTGTGGAGGGACTGGCGGAATATGAGAGCCTCGGCTGGAACATCGAAAGCGACATGTTTATGCGCGATGCAACCCTGAATGGTTATTTACCCCCGATTCCTTTTCTGGGCGGCTTTTTAGCTTATAAAGGCGGACAATCCGTTTTGTACTATATTGCCGAACGATACGGTGATGAAAAAATTGGTGAATTACTGGGCAAAACCAAGATCAATAAAAGCCTGGACAGAGGTTTAAAAAAGGCAATTGGGATTGATACGGAAGAACTGACGAAGCGCTGGCATCGATATCTCAAACGTAAGTATTGGCCGGATATTGCCGACCGCAAAGAGCCGGAAGAAATTGCCAAACGACTAACGGATCACAGGAAGGACAAAAGTTTCATCAATACAAGCCCGGCCATGAGTAACAAGGGCGACAAAATCGCTTTTCTCTCCGACAAGGAAGATTATTTTGACATTTATCTTGCCAGCGCTATCGACGGCCGTATTCTTAAAAAACTGGTCCATGGACAGCGTGCCGGAAATTTGGAAGAACTCCATTGGTTGCGGGGGCCGGGAATTAGCTGGAGTCCGGACGACAAACACATCGTTTTTTCCGCAAAAAGCGGGGGGCAAGATGTTTTGCATATTGTAAATACGAAATCCGGGAAATTTGAAGAAAGCATCAGCCTCGATCTGGACGGCGTTTACAATCCCACATGGAGTCCGAATGGTGACGAGATTGCCTTTACCGGACTGAAGAATGGTCAGAGTGATCTTTTTTCGTATAACAGGAAAACGAAACAACTGCGCAAAATCACCAACGATCTTTTTAGCGATGTGGAGCCTCGATGGTCTCCGGATGGCAGCAAGCTTGTTTTTTCCAGTGACCGCGGACCCTACACAAATACTATCCCGGCAAACTTTCAGCCGATCGATGTGGATATGAAAAATTATGACATTTATGAGGTCAACAGCGACGGGACGGATCTGAAAAGAATAACGGGTTCTAAATATCTCGAGCGAACTCCAATTTATTCCCCGGACGGAAAGACGATCGCTTTTATGAGCAATCGCTCAGGGATCAGCAACATTTATCTCAGAAATCTTGAAACAGGCCAAGAGTGGCCAATCACGAATGTCCTCACCGGAGCATTTCAGCCAACCTGGGGTGGAGATGCCAATCGAATGGCTTTTGCATCATTTTACTATGCCGGTTATGATATTTATTTGATGAAGAATCCGTTGGAAATTAAACCGGACGAAATTACAGTGCAAGAAACACAATTTGTCAAAAGCCGGAAAGAACCGGAATATGCAGGTAAAGAATTGGTGGCTGACGAATCAGGTAATCAGGAAAATCAAACGGTGGACAATGAAACAAAGAAATATCGTAATTTTATTTTTGACGAATCATTTGCCGACGGCAGAATAAAAAAAGCGAATGAGAAAAATCCTTTTCTGGATTCGACCGACTATGTTTTGCCGACAGGGGAATACAAAGTTCACAAATATAAAGTAAAGTTTTCGCCAGACCTCGTTTATGGAACTGTGGGCTATAATCAATTTTTCGGCACCCA
>JAADGR010000200.1 GCA_013152225.1 Calditrichota bacterium | reverse complement strand
GCGGGACAACGGCATATATCGACGCCGCACAATTCCAACAGCAGGACGTCGAACTTTTTGCTGTTGCGTTCGTATGATTCGATAGCAGCGATGACTCCCAACAACTTGTGGCAACGGCGCAGTTTGGTTTTACGATCACGATTGGCAAGCAGTCCGTAATAGCGAATACGGTAGAAATTATCCGGCAAGATATGCAGCAAAAATCGCCGGATAAATTCGGTTGTAGCCAGTGTCATAATCTTTGTCTTGCTGCCATCGCGGTAATCTTTCCAGCTAAAGGAGACCTTGCCGTTTTCATACGATTTGATTCGCCCGTTGCTGATCGCTACCCTGTGTGTATAGTGACCCAGGTAACGGATGACCTGCTCGGGTCCGCCAAACGGTCGTTTGCAATAAGTCACCCACTTTTTCGCATAAAGCTGATCGAGCATCTTTTGGAAAGCTCTTTTGTCCTGCAAATGACGGATTTGCCCGACCCATTTGAATGCGCCGGCGCGGTATTGGCGTTTGAAATAATCAAGGAACTTTTTTTTGAATAAATCCGAGATTACATTCACATGAATAAAAAAATCACGCTTTGGCGTCATTTTTTTCGGCTGTGTCCAACGCGAGTCGTCATTGGAAATGCCGCCGCCGGTGACGATGCAGTGCAGGTGAGGATGATCGATCATGGTCTGGCCCCACGTATGAAGCACGGCGATGATGCCAACCTGGCCGCCGAGATGACGCTCATCCCGGCCCAATTGCAAAAGCGTTTCCGACGCCGCCCGAAACAGTAGGTTATACATCTCCCGCCGGTTGACCAGAGCAATGGGACGCAACTCATGCGGCAGGGTGAACACCACATGAAAATAGGGAATCGGCAACAGTTCCTTCTCCCGGGCATGCACCCAGTTCTTCCGCACCAATCCCTGACAGTTAGGACAGTGGCGATTGCGGCACGAGTTGTACTGCACACGCTCGTAACCACAATGATCACACCGATCCACATGTCCACCCAATGCCGATGTCCGGCACGATTCAATCGCACGCATGGCCTTGATTTGAAAAGTGGGCAGGCGATGTTGATTCCGGTACGCTGCTCCTGCATCCTGTAAAATGCTATTCAGCGTTACATTCGCACTCATATCGTGCCTGCCAAGAGTTGATCCAGCGGATTCACGATCGTTCTGCTCCCCGGGTGCTGCAGGTGCAGATAAATCAATGTTGTCTTGATTGTCTTATGACCCAGCAACTCTTTGATCGTAAACAGATCGACGCCTTGCTCGAGCAGATGTGTGGCGAAACTGTGACGCAACGTATGCACCGTGGCTTCCTTGCGGATGCCGGCGCGTTCCCGTGCCCGTTGAAACGCTTTCTGCACCGATGTATCACAGATGGGTTTATCCTTGCTCCTGCCCGGAAACAACCACGGATCAGGCCGATCGCGCAGCCAATAGAGGCGCAACTCATCAAGCAGAACACTGGACAGCAGCGTGTAGCGGTCTTTGTTCCCTTTGCCCTGGCGAACCCGGATCGTCCCCCGCTTGCTGTCGATGTCAGCCACACGCAGATGGGTGGCTTCATTCAAGCGCAGTCCGGCTGAATAAATGGTCATCAATAACAAACGATGTTTCAGATTTTTAATACTCGAAAACAGCGTTTGAATCTCATCGGTGGCTAACACCAGCGGCAACGGCCGACCGCGTTTCGGGCCTCTCAGTGCGTTTAACTTGAGCGGCATTTTCAATGTGTGCCGATAAAGATATTTGATCGCACTGAATGCCTGATGGATTTGACCGACTGTACTGTTTTACCGTCTTGACATGGTAAAGGTAGGAGCGGATGTCATCTTCCGTCGTCTGCTCCAGCGGCTTTTGAATATGCGCCTGAAAGGCCTTGACGTGCCAGAGATAGGATTCTACTGTCCGGGGACTATAGTTCCGGATCACCATGTCTTGTTGCATTTTATCTACGAGTTCGTCCATATCGCTACTCCTTTCAGTTAAGGGTTCATCCTTAAATTAGCAACAGGACAATCTCAATGTCAATGCAAAAACAAATTGACATGATGAAAATGTGCATTCCTTCTATTATCAAAGAACTTTAAAGCTACCGCGAAGCGGTTTCGTCCAACATAGTTTATCTTCCACAGACACCAAAAACTCGATGTCTACATTTAGGAAAAAATGTCCAGATATAGGAAAGAATTTCATTTTTCCTAATATTGGGAAAAATATTTTCCTATATGTAGACATTTATTTTTATGGAGCGCGGGAGGATGTTTTCCTATATTTAGACATTTTTCTACCTTTCTACAATACGTTCTTCCAGTCCCAGGTTAACCGCTTCGCGATATGGTAATTCCCATAATTTCTTCTTTCTGTTCCAGCGACCGCCCGCGGCCCGAACCAGTCTGCCCAGCGATGTTTCACCATAAAAAACTTGCAATCCAATAAGCTTGTTTGCCGGCGTACGTTCTTTGTCCATCTGCCAGGGTTCATCCTCAACAACGAGTTCAACGGTTTTGATTTTCCGGTGTTCGTCAACGTCATATTTATAACGGACGCAAACGAGCGAATCGCCGAACTTTTTTTGCCATTTTTGCGTCCCCGGCTGCCCGGCAATTATTGTCTTTGCCGTGTAAAAACTCATCTCTCTCGCCCCCTTAAATATTATCCATTGGGCTTTTCACTCCCATTCCCCCTTTTTTTATTACATGGGTATAAATCATTGTTGTTTCCAAACTTTTGTGTCCCATAAGAGTTTGGATTGTTCGGATGTCGTAACCTGCCTCAAGCAAGTGTGTTGCAAATGAATGGCGAAGTGTATGACAGGAAGCGTGCTTAGTAATGCCTGCTTTCCGTACGGCAATCTTTACCGCTTTTTGTAAAACAGTTTCATAGATATGATGCCGCCGTCTGATCCCGGTTACGGGATCGGTGGAAATATTGGGCGCCGGAAACAAAAACCTCCAGCCAAGTTCCTTGCCGGCATTGGGATACTTTTTCTCAAGGGCGTATGGCAGGTAAACCGAGTCGTAACCATTCTTCACGTCCTGTTCATGCAGTTTGCGAACCCGAAGAATTTGCTGCTTTAACTCGGGAATTAATTTTTCAGGCAGGATGGTGCCCCGATCTTTATTCCCTTTACCGCTGCGTACGATAATTTGCTTCTGCTCAAAGTCGATATCCTGAACCCGAAGTTGCAGGCATTCGCTCAGCCGTAATCCTGAGCCATATAGCAATGCAGCCATGATTTTATTTGCGCCGTTTAGCTGCTCCAGGACTTTTTTTGCCTCGTCTTGGGATAGCACCGTGGGCAGTCTTTTGGGCTTGTGCGCCCAATAGATATCCAGTTCTTCTACGTCTATTTTAAGGACGTGCTTGTAAAGAAAAATAATCGCACACAGCGCCTGGTTCTGGGTAGAGGCGGCAACGTGCTGGTCGACAGCGAGATGGGTTAAGAATTGGCTGATTTTTTTTTCGCCCATGTCTTTGGGGTGGCGTTTGTTGTGATATAAAATGTATTTTCGAATCCAGTGGACATACGCCTCCTCAGTCCTTTTGCTGTAGTGTTTTGTCCTGAGAACCCGGCGTACCTGGTCAAGGAGTTTGGGCTTTTGGGTGGAAAAAGTTTTGTCTCCGTCGTTGCTCAAGAAAATCCCCATTTAAATGATTCGGAGCGAAGGGAGTAGTAAAGTTAGGAGTGGCTAAAGTGCCTAAACGATAAAAGCAACTTATTCCTCATTTAATAAAGCGATTTGTCGGGAAAAAAGCAAGGTTTTTCTGAGGAATGCGGTAAAATCTTGATCAGTTACATTTAATAAAATCCAACAGGGAAAAATTTCCGTTGACTATAACAAAAAAAATCATTAAAATTTAAGACTTTAGAAGTCAAGTTGTTTATGTGAAATATACGCGAATGGTGGTTGCATGATCTCAAGTATGACCGGGTATGGGCGAGGGGTTTGCACGAGCGAAGGCCTTGAAGTTGTGGTGGAAATTCGTTCTGTTAATAATCGTTTTCTGGACATTATGTCCAAGTTGCCGAAAAGTTTGTCCAATTATGAAGGAAAAATTCGTGAAATTATCGGTAAAAAACTTTCACGAGGTCGTATAAATCTCTGGATCAGTTTTTCCAACGGCGATGAAAAAAACAATAATTTCAAATTGAACAAAAATCTGGCCGATGCTTATCTCCGCATGGCGGACGAACTGCAAGCCGATTTTAAGGTGGAAGGAAAAGTTGACATTAATCAATTGTTGAACTTTCCGGATATCATCGAGATTGAAGATTTGGCGGTTGCAGATGAACACACGTGGCGATGCACACAGGATGCTTTAAATACGGCCCTCGATGCGATTTCAAATATGCGCAAGCAGGAGGGCGAAGAACTACACAAAGATTTTGTGGCCAGGACAGACAATCTTGAAAAGCTTGTTTGTGAGATAGAGGAAAATGCGGCAAACGGCCCGGCAGATCATCTGAATAAGCTCCGGGAACGGGTTGATAAAATTATTGCCAGCGAAAATATCGACGAGGGCCGGCTGGAGATGGAGCTTGCCTTGCTGGCCGATCGTTTGGATGTTACCGAAGAGTGCGTTCGATTTCACAGTCATAATAAACTTTTTTTGAATACATTGGAAGCCGAGACTTCCCAGGGGCGAAAGTTGAATTTTTTGCTTCAGGAAATGAACCGCGAAGCGAATACGATCGGCGTCAAAGCCGCTTCTTCGGTGATCTCTCATCTCGTTGTGCAAATCAAGGAAGAAGTCGAACGCATCCGCGAACAAGTGCAAAACGTTGAATGATCATGAATCGTCCGGCGGAAGATTGAAAACCAAAAGAGGACTGTTAGTTGCGATTTCCTCTCCTTCGGGAGGAGGAAAATCGACCATCATTAAAAGAATACTGGCGGAAAACAAAGACAAGCCTTACGTTTATTCTATTTCAATGACGACGCGTCCAAAACGTGAGGGCGAAATCGATGGCCGTGACTATTGGTTTGTGGATGAGGAAACTTTTAAAGAGAAAATAAAATCTGGAGATTTGATAGAGTACGAAAACGTTCACGGCTGTTTTTATGGAACCCCCAAAACTCCTATTCAAAATTGGATAGACCGGGGAAAGATTGTTTTCCTGGATATTGATGTATACGGTGCATTATCCCTGAGGAAATCGTTTCCAACTCATTCTTTACTCATTTTCCTCAAGCCGCCCGATTTGGAGGTATTGAAGAAACGATTGTTGGGGCGTGCAACAGAGGATAAAAGCGAGATTCAAAAAAGGTTGCAGCGGGTTCCAATGGAAATGGCCGAAATGAATAAATTTGATGAGATCGTGGTTAATGACGATCTTGACGGGGCTGTCCGTCAAATAGAAGAAATTGTTAACAAAAAATGATATGATTGGAGGACATTAGATGGCCGAAACACTGCCTATTGATGAGTTGGAAAAGCGTGCAGACAACATATATGAAGCAATCGTGATGATCTCGCAGCGTGCGCGGCAAATAAACGACATGCAAAAGAAAATGTTGGAAGAACAGGTGGAAGCAGCGGCTGACGAGGACGAAATTGATGGAGATATCGATATGGACCGCGTGGATCGCCAGTACCTCAAGTTGCCAAAGCCGACAACCATTGCACTTCAGGAAATGATGGAAGGCAAGTTGTCGAAAGAATATCTTGGAAAAGACGACCGGGTCGATTGATATTCAATGTTGTTCTTTGACAAAAAAGTTCTCGTGGGAGTTACCGGGGGAATTGCAGCATACAAAGCTGCCTTGCTTATACGAGAGTTGAAAAAAGAATCCGCTCAGGTTCGGGTTGTGATGACCGATGCAGCGACAAAGTTTGTAGCGCCGCTCACTTTTGAGACCTTGTCTGAAAATCCGGTTCTGCTCGATCTTTTCCCGGTGGAGGGCGGCTTGCGCACGGCGCACATCGATTGGGCACGCTGGCCGGATATTATTATCATCTGTCCGGCAACAGCGAACACCATCGGCAAGATCGCCGCGGGAATTGCGGATAATGCATTAACGACGACGATTATGGCGACGACCGAGGCGGTTGTTTTTTGTCCGGCAATGAATAAGGAAATGTATGCTCATCCGATTTTTCAGGAAAATGTTGCCAAGCTTGAAAAAAATGGCTATACTTTTGTTGCCCCGGGAAAGGGCGCCTTGGCGTGTGGCGAAGAAGGGTGGGGACGTCTGGCGGAAATCGACGATATTTTATTTGCCGCAAAAAAGATTCTTTCGCCGCGCCATGACTTGAAAAACAAGAGAGTACTTGTGACAGCCGGCCCCACGGAAGAACCTCTGGATCCCGTTCGTTTTATTACCAACCGGTCTTCCGGCAAAATGGGTTTTGCTCTGGCAGAAGCTGCCAGCCTTCGCGGTGCGGAGGTAACCCTCGTTTCCGGGCCGACAAATTTGGTTGCGTCTCCGGGGATAAAATTGGTCAAAGTACGAACTGCAAATGAAATGAGCGAGGCTGTTTTTGCAAATTTGGGCGAAAATGATGTTTTGCTCATGGCAGCGGCAGTGAGCGACTTTCGTCCAAAAAAAATATCGAAGCAGAAGCTGAAAAAAGCTGATGCGAAGGAAATTCTGGAATTGGAGAGAACGGCGGATATTTTGGCTGAAGCGGCTTCCCGTAAAGGTACAAGGATTCATGTCGGCTTTTCTGTGGAAACGGAAAATGAGATTAAAAACTCCAGGTTGAAATTGCAAAATAAGGGCCTGGATTTTATTGTATTGAACAATCCTTTGCAAGAAGGCGCGGGTTTCGCGGTCGATACAAACCGAGTGACCATATTAGATGCCTCAGGTGCAATCGAAAAATTACCGTTGATGAGCAAGGCCCAAGTTTCGGATAAAATTCTGGATCGTGTCGGTTCGCTTTTGCAAAAAAGAGATGTTTGAATTATAATGCAAGAATTCACGAAACAAGTTCAGAATTTTTTTGCGCAGCAAATCGAACTTTACGGCGATGAGTTGGCTGTTGAAATGGAGCAGCTCCACGCATCTACGGAAAGCAAGGTCATATCTGAGGAAAAGGATGTTTGGCAGAAAAGTCAAACTCCGGCAGAGCTCAATCAAAGGATTGAAAATTGCCGGAAATGCAAATTGGCAGAAACCCGGCACAAATTTGTTTTTGGAGAAGGTAATCCCAATGCCGACATTGTATTGGTTGGCGAAGCCCCGGGTGCAGATGAGGACAGAATGGGAAAGCCGTTCGTTGGCGCAGCCGGTCGGTTATTGACAAAAATCCTCGCTGCCATTCAGTTAACCCGCGAAGAAGTTTTTATTTGTAATGTTTTGAAATGCCGGCCGCCGCAGAATCGGAATCCGCAGGAAGATGAGATTCACGCATGTGAACCGTATCTGTACAAGCAGATCGAGTTGATCCGGCCGCAATTTGTTTTATGCCTGGGATTGTTTGCCGCCCAGACTTTATTGAAAACAACCCGCTCGCTTGGTGAGTTGCGCGGCCAGGTTCACACTTTTCGAAATGCGAAATTGTTGGTGACCTACCATCCGGCTGCGTTGCTGCGCTTTCCCCAATACAAACGCCCAACCTGGGAGGATGTTCAGCTTTTGCGTCGTCTGTACGATGAGTGGAAAAAATCTTAAATATGAAATGTAAAAGAATTTATGGCTGTCGATAATACCAATACAAATATCACAAAGATGCCTCCGCAGGCGCTGGAGGCGGAAATGGCAGTGCTCGGTTCCATGTTGATCGAAGCAGAGGCTGCCAGTACTGCAACAGAAATTTTGGATGAAACTTGTTTTTACAAGGATGCCCACAAGAAAATATTTTCCGCAGCATTGTCACTTTACCAGCAAAGTGAGCCGGTCGATGTTTTAACAGTTTCCAACGAACTGGAGAAAAAAAAGGTGCTGGAGGCTGTCGGGGGCCCGTATTATTTAACCGAACTGGTCGAACGCATTCCGTCTGCGGCCAATGTGGAATATTATTGCAAAATCGTGCTGGATAAATCGTTGCTGCGAAAGCTCATTGCTGTTTCAACAAAAGTCCAGCAAGAGTGTTATAATGCGATGACGGATTCGCATGATATTATAGATCGTGCGGAACACGAGATTTTTGCCCTTTCTCAGAATAAATCGCGCAAAGATTTTACTCACATAGGCCCTGTGCTTCATCAAACCATGGAAACCATTGAAAGTTTTCATGGCAAAGCCGGTGGCATTACCGGCGTACCAACGGGCTTTAAAGACCTTGACGAATTGCTTTCCGGTTTTCAACGGTCGGATTTAATTATTATTGCCGGGCGCCCTTCGATGGGGAAAACAGCTTTCGCGCTGAACATTGCACGAAATGCTGCAATGAGCGGCGTGCCTGTTGGTGTTTTTAGTCTTGAAATGGCATCGTACCAGTTGGCAATGCGCCTTCTCTGTTCCGAAGCCAAAGTGAATTCGCACAAGGTGCGTATCGGTCAGCTCCCCGATAGTGAATGGATGAAACTCAGCATGACCGTCGGGATGCTTGCTGAGGCGCCAATTTACATTGATGATACGCCGGCTTTGACAATTCTGGAAATTCGTTCCAAAGCGCGGCGTTTGAAAGCCGAGCATGACATCGGCATGATCGTTGTCGATTATTTACAGCTTGTTCGCGGTGGAAGATCAGCCGAAAGCCGGCAGGTAGAGATTGCGCTCATTTCGCAATCTCTAAAAGCATTGGCAAAAGAACTGAATATCCCGGTTGTTTCACTTTCTCAGCTTTCCCGTGCCGTGGAATCGAGAGGTGGAGAGAAAAGACCCATGTTGTCCGATTTGCGGGAATCCGGTGCGATTGAACAGGATGCCGATGTTGTGATGTTTATCTATCGTCCGGCCCAATACCACCAGGGTGTCTCGATTGAACCGGAGCAGGAAAATTTAGCGGAAATCATTGTTGCGAAACAGCGAAACGGTCCAACCGATACGATCGAGCTTGTTTTTGTTAAAGATTATGTGCAGTTTGCGAATAAGGATGCAATCCATAAGGAATTGCCTGTGGTTTCACGTGATCTTTTCTAAGCTTGAACGATTCATTGCTAATTTTCATTGAGTGCTTATGGAAGATCAATATAAAAATATAGTGGAAGGTTTGATTATTCGCATCAGGCGATATAATCAGACAGCGGATATTGATTTGCTGAGAAAAGCTTTTAACTTTAGTTATGAAGCACATCGAAATCAAGTCCGAAAAAGTGGTGAAATATACTTTGTCCATCCCCTTGAGGTTGCCAAAATATTAACCGGCCTTAAGGTTGATTATGAAACGATAGCCGGCGGTGTATTGCATGACGTCGCCGAAGACACCGATGTAACGATCGACGATGTCGAAGAAGAGTTTGGCAGCCACATCGCTTTACTCGTTGATGGTGTGACCAAAATCTCTGAAATAAAGTTGCAGGAATTTGAAGCGCAGCAAGCGGAAAATTTTCGCAAGATGCTGCTTTCCATGGTGCGCGACATTCGCGTCATTCTCATAAAATTTGCGGATCGATTGCACAATATGCGCACGCTTCAATTTTTGCCGGAAAAAAAGAGGCGGCGAATTGCCCTTGAAACAAGGGAAGTGTATGCTCCCCTTGCTCATCGCCTGGGATTGGCGAGAATTAAATGGGAACTGGAAGACCTCTCACTCAAGTTTTTGGATCCGGATGTTTATCGCGACCTTGAGACGCGAGTTGACGGAACGCGGGCAGAACGGGAAAAGTCGATTAAAAGTGTGACCCGGCCTTTGCGAAAAGCATTGAGTGAAGCCAACATCCATTCCCGGTTTGAAGGCCGCGCGAAACATTTTTACAGCATTTACAACAAAATAACAAAGCGCGGTGTCCCTTTTGATGAGATTTATGATTTATTAGCCATTCGCATCATTGTCGATAAAATCGACGAATGTTATCATGCGCTGGGAATTGTTCATTCGCTGTTTACGCCGATCCATGAACGATTTAAAGATTATATTGCAACGCCGAAAACCAATGGCTATCAATCTTTGCATACAACAATTATTAGTCCGGAAGGAAAGAAGGTCGAGATTCAGATTCGCACAGAAGATATGCACAGAACTGCCGAGGAAGGTATTGCTGCCCATTGGCGTTACAAGGAGGGGCGGCTGCGGGAAGACGATCTGGATCTGCATTTGAAATGGCTGCGGCAAATTCTCGAATGGGATGAATCGGAGCTTGATTCCGGTTCGTTTATGGATCATCTCAAAGTTAATCTTTTTCAGGACGAAGTCTTTGTCTTTACGCCGAAAGGTGATTTGCATCGGCTGCCGGTCAAGGCGACACCCGTTGATTTTGCTTTTGCAGTCCATACGGCTGTGGGGACGCATTGCCTGGCCGCCAAGGTTAACGGAAGTATCGTTCCTCTGAGCCACCTTCTTCACAGCGGTGACACGGTGGAAATTCTTACTTCAGCAAATCAGCGGCCAAATGAAGATTGGTTACAGTTCGTTGTAACAGGAAAAGCCAGAAGCCGGATTAAGAAATGGCTTCGCGATTCGCAGTTTCAGGACAGCATGACGTTAGGTGAAGAAATGCTCACCCGCGCGCTGGCCAAGTTTCATATCAAGCTGAAAACTGTCAACCTTGATGAAATCGCACAAAAGCTGAACCTGAATGATGACAAGCAGCTTTTTGCTTCCATTGGGCGTGGCGATACGAAGCTGGACACAATTATTCGCAAGGTTATCCCGGACAAGGAGCCGAAAGAAGAAGATAAAACGGTCTTTGATAAATTCTTAAAACGAGCCCGGCGAGCCAGCAAAGGTGTTCGCGTGGCCGGAATGGATAATATCATGATCAATTTCGGCAAATGCTGCAACCCGGTTCCGGGGGAACCCATTACCGGCATTGTTACAAAAGGGAGAGGTATTGTCGTTCATACGAACAATTGCAAAAATCTGCTGCGGCTTATGCAAGACCCTGAGAGGATCGTCGATGTTTCCTGGGACGTTGAATCGGGCAACAGATTTCTTGCCGGTTTATATGTTCTGGGTGAGCGGCGCAACAAATTTTTATCAGAGATTACGGAAGCCATTGCAAACAACGACTGCAACATTGTGAATGTGAATATGAATTCTGAAGATTCGCTCGTCAGTTGTATGCTAAGCATCGAAGTCTATGATCTTTCGCATTTGAATAAGGTTATCTCCAAGATCAAAAGACTGGAGGGAGTCATTTCTGTGGGAAGATTGAATGAATAGTCGGAAAGAAAGTTAGTTTGAATCACAAAATAAAAAGGAGTGAACCCATGGTTGAGCCAACAAAAAACGTTACCATAACAAAAAAGGTTACGATAACAAAGAAGGATGTTTCAAAGAGAACAGCAAGGATAGCTGAGGAAAAGATATACCTCACCGAAAAGATTGTCGATAGTGTTTTCCAGGCGTTGCGCGAATTCATGTCTGAAGCCAATCCTGAAGTCAGAATCGAAATCAGGGATTTTGGTGTTTTTGAGGTCAAGAAAACAAAGCCCAAACCAAAGGCCAGAAATCCAAAAACGGGTGAAATTATCTATGTGCCTGCGCGCAGAAAAACCCATTTCAAAGCAGGAAAATTGTTAAAAGAAAAATTAAAAACGCCGTTATCCGAATTAGAGCAGCAAAATAAGGAAGAATAAGAATCGTACCGTGGATGTTTCCTTATGCTTATGAATACTAAAAATGATCTCTTGGAAAAACTACCTCCCGGACGAATCCTGGCTGTCGATTATGGTACGCGTCGTATTGGTCTTGCTATGAGTGACCCCTCACAGTTTTTGGCTTCATCATTAGAGACCATCTATAACCGTGGCGTTAATGATTTTGTGCAAAAAATAATTCCCATATTGAAAGAAAATGCTGTCATTGCTGTGGTCATTGGTATGCCATACAATATGAAAGGCGATATCGGTGAGCGCGGAAAAGAAGTCCAGGAGTTTTCAAGCTCGATCCGGAAAGGGATAGATATTCCCGTGTTAACCTGGGATGAGCGATTATCAACTGTCAGTGCTGAAAAGACAATGATCGCGACAAACAAATCGCCATCAAAGCATCGCCATAAAATTGACCAGGTTGCGGCTGCGTTTATCCTGCAATCTTTTCTGGATCGTTTGAGCTACTTGCGTCGTAACGGTAAAGACGTTAAATGAAACGAAATTTAACGCTCAGTTTGTTAACCGGGATCTTGATAGCCCTTGCATTACCGCCGTTTAAAACCGGTTTTTTGGCTTATGGGGCTTTGATCCCTTTCTTTTTGCTCCTTGAGAACAAGAGGGGCTTCGAGGCTTTTCGTTGGAGCTATGTTACCGGTTTGTTCATTGACATTTTTTCTCTATTCTGGATTGGATGGGTAACTCTTCCCGGGCTACTTGGCGCCCTGATTGCGCTGCCGCTTTTTGTCGCTCTTTTCGGCGTTTTGCATACGTTTCTGCTGGGTAGAATTTCTATCTATGCGTATGCCTTGAGCCCTTTTCTGTGGACAGCTATTGAATACTTGCAATCTTTTGGCGAAATCGCTTTTCCCTGGACGTATCTTGGATATACGCAAACGTATTATTTGCCGCTCATCCAATATGCGGAATTTACCGGTGTCTATGGTGTGAGTTTTTGGGTTGCAGGATTTAATGTTATCCTTTTCCTGCTGTGGAAGGATTTCCGCCAACATCAGTTAAAAGGTATTCCGATTGCAATTGCTGTTTTGTGGATGGTTCTGCCGCTGTCTTACGGATATTACCGTTTACAAACGGCGTGTTCATCGAAAGAGCATATAAAGATTGCTCTGGTGCAGGGCAATATCGATCCCTTTGAAAAATGGGATCTCGATTTGTACAATCGAAATTTCCAAGTCTATGACCGGCTTATGCGCCAGGCCGCACAGTCTGAACCGGATTTGATCATCTGGCCGGAGACAGCCACGCCTTTCTATTTGCGCTATGAACACAAGTTTCGCAATCGGGTTCACTTTTTAGTTGATTCGATAAATATTCCGCTGTTGACAGGCTCTGTCGACTATAGTTTTGACAGGGAGGGGAATTATAAATATTATAATTCCGCTTTTCTCTTCGAGCCCAAAACGCGTCGGATACAAAGCTATAACAAAATGCAATTGGTGCCGTTTTCCGAGCGTGTGCCGTACAGCCAGTTTTTGCCTGTTCATCTCTTGCAAAAGTTTCTCTATGATCTGAAACTTGGCGTCGGCGACTATACGCGGGGAAAGAAGTATAAAGTTCTTTCTTTTAAATATTCCGGGCACCTTGGCATCATTCGTTCGTCTAAAAGGAAAAATAATGAAATCCGGTTGGCTGTTGCAATTTGTTACGAGTCGGTCTTTCCGGAAATTGTCCGCAAATTTATCCAAAAAAAAGATGCCGATTTTTTAGCAATTATCACCAACGATGCCTGGTTCGGGAAAACAACAGCACCCTTTCAGCACGCACAAATAGCTGTCTTTCGTGCGATCGAAAATCGTGTTCCTGTTGCAAGATGCGCGAACACCGGCATCTCATGTTTTATCGATGCTTTTGGCCATGTCAGCAGTTCGACAAAACTTTTTCGCGAAGCAATTGTCGTCCATGATTTGCCGCTGCGGGATAAAGTCACTTTCTATACAAAACATGGAAATGTTTTTGCCCGGCTTGTTGCAATAATTGCTATTTTCAGCCTGATAACAGGATTGATCGTCCAAAGGTTTCAAAAGTGATTAATGTTTATCAAACGATGAGAAAATATATTTTTGCATTTTTATTTCTTGGTGCTTTCGTCATCGTGCCGGAGACTCGTGCTGATAATTTTTATTCGGCGACTTCCACGGCCATTGCCAGAGCTAAAGGAATGGGTGGTGCCTATACTGCGGTGCTCGACGGTCCGGCCAGCACATTATACAATCCGGCGGCGTTGGGTCTTTATCAGTTTCCAAGGAAAAGCAAAATGACTGTGTTCCTGAATCCACTGGGACTTGCCGCTATTTATCAGGATCGGGAGCACTTGTTTAAAGAAAGGGAAATGGAAAACAAAGATTGGGCGAGTTTGGCAGGTGCTTTTATAAAAACGATTGCGTTTACCGGGCCTTCCTTTGCTGCGGTATTGAATTTTGCCGAACAATTGCCCCAGTTCCAGCCTTCTCAGCAACATAATTTTCTTTCTTCAGATAATTTGCTCGATTCAAATTTTAATTCTCTTTCTTTACGATTGCATTTGGCCAAGCAAATATCAATTGGCGCTTCCGCTTTTCTGTATAATGTGAAAAATTTTCGAAATACTTTAAAAGAATTCGGCTCATCTTACGGAATTCTCATTCGCCCGGCAGCGAACTTTTCTGTGGGCGTTGCCTATTTTGATTATCCGAAACAAATTGCTCCGCTTATGTTGGCAAAAAACAGAACCGTGGATGAAACGATAAATGTCGGCCTTACGTACAAGCCTGCATCCTTTATCATGTTTGCTGCCGATATTCGCAACGTCTCCGAAGATCAAAGTCCCATTACCCGCGAAATGCATTTTGGCATAGAGTTCGTTCCTTGTTCTCTTATTGCGTTTCGCACCGGGTATTATCAACGCAAAGATGACCACAGGCAAATCTACTCTTTCGGTGTCGGACTTTTGGATAGCAATGTTTTCCATTCATCGGGGAATGGTTTTGTTTTTCATGATTTTGTCTTAAATTACGGTCTTGAAATGGAAAAGGTTATGGGTTCCATTGCGTATCGCCATTTCATGACTTTGCTGATCAGGTTGTAAGAGCTTGTCAGGCTCATCACCGTTAAATGCGTGATTAATTTTTGTGAAAAAGAATTTGTTTACATATTTTCTTTTCATATTTTTGTTAATAAATTCGTACCTTGTTGTTGCGCAGAATTTGAAAACAAATATTGATTTCTTTGGCGAATTGTATTTTCAACTGTTCCAAGGGGTGTTTCACGGGGAAGAAATTCCTGATTCTTCAAGGCTTGTCATTCAGGAATCGGAAAGCAGCGCCGCAAATTGGTTGATTGAAAATGAAATCTTCAAGTGGGCAAAAGGTGCCGGTTTCGCAAATTGTGTTATGCAGGGGAGCGCAGGGGATGACGAAGGAGTTTCGGGCTTTTTATTGCAATACAAAAATTTAAAATCATTGGTTGAATACAGTGATGATCCGGATTCCGGCAAAATCAGTCGAACCGTAAATGCAGAACTCTATTTAAAATTGCTTTCTCCTTCGCGCCGGGTTTTATTTTCCGGGATTCAAAAGAAAACACTGCGTGATGAAATTCGCAAAAAAGATGTGCAACGCGTGGAGAATGAAAAATATCCTTTTACCGTGGGAAAAAGGAACCGGTCGTTTCTTTCAAAGATTCTGGAGCCGACCATTGTGTCAATTGTTACCGGGGGCATAATTTATTTGTTTTATAGTTATCGAAGTCAATAATATTACAGGTATCGTTAAATGCATTGGAAAAGAAGCAAAAGAAATATAGAAATTGCATTTTTATTTTTGGTCATGGCTGTTATTACTCTTTCATGCAACAAAAAAACCATCAGGCCCGACCTGCCCGCAGATGAGCGTTTCGCCATCGCAAAGAAAATGTTTGATAAACACAACTATTTTGATGCGAAAGATCAATTTCGTATTATCACTTTGAGTAACAGCGGCAGCGCCATTGCAGACAAAGCGCAATATTATCTGGCCGAATGTCATTTTAACCTCAAGGAATATATTCTTTCTGCTAACGAATACGAACGGCTGATCAAGATATATCCAAATTCAGAATACATCGATGATGCAAAATATAAACTTGGCCTCAGCTATTTTAAGCTTTCCCCAAAATATTCTCTTGATCAGGAATATACAAACAAGGCGATTAAAGAATTTCAGGAATTCCTGGAAGATTATCCTGCCAGTCCGCTATTTCCGGTTGTAGAAAAGAAACTTTTGGAGGCGAGGGACAAGCTTGCCAGGAAACTCTATGAAGCGGCGGAGCAGTATCGAAAGCTTGGTTTGTATCGTTCCGGAGTGATTTATTACACTCTTGTTTTGGAAAAGTATTATGATTCAAGTTATGCACCCCAATCCCAGTACTGGCTTGGTGAATGCTACAGGCACCTCAATCAATTTGATAAAGCTCTGGATTCGTATAAATCATTTCTGAAGAAATATCCGCAACATTCATTTGCCAAAAGAGCAGAATCAAGAATTAAAGATATGACTTTACGAGTAAAGCAAAAGGGCTGATTCTTTTTCCTCTTTTGAAAAATGATGGACGTCCCGAACAGTCATAGACCTGCAGGCAGCAAATATTAAACAGGATGAATATGTCCACACGCATTGGATTATATGGCGGAACGTTTGATCCTATCCATATTGCGCATTTGTTTGTTGCAGAAAAAGCACGCGAAGAGATGCTCCTTGATCGTGTCATTTTTATGCCTTCTGCAAATCCACCTCATAAACTGAAGCGCATTATTACGCCAACTGAGCGCCGTTTTGAAATGGTGCAACTGGCGGTGGCTGATAATCCTGCTTTTCAAGCCTCCCGCCTGGAAATTGACCGCGGAGGCAAGTCTTTTACCGTCGATACACTGCAACAACTGTCTGAAATATATCATTTGACAAAAGACAATTTGTTTATGATTGTCGGCGCAGACAGCTTGCTGGATTTGAAAAATTGGCGGTTGCCGGATAAAATTGTGCAGCTTTGTACGTTGGTTGTTGCCGGCCGTCCAAATTATTTCCATTCCAATATCCCTGATTTTATCAATAATATTGTCTATTTGCAAACGCCAATGCTTGAAATTTCTTCTTCCCGGCTTCGGGAATGGATGCGCGATGGAAAAAGCATCAGGTATCTGGTTCCCGCAAAGATCGAGGAATACATAAAGCAACATCATCTTTATGTAGATGCTTGAAAAGCCAGAAACAACTTGATTTAATTCATCGAATACGCTATTTTTCCACCTTAAAAAAATGTCAATGATAGAAATTTTTATTCATCAGTTGTGAATTTGTTTTTGCAAAATGAAAAATATTCGCATTGCCCAAATCTGTTCTTCGCGTTCCTGGGGGGGGATGGAAATGCACGTCGGAATACTGTCGGAACAACTCACGAAAAGGGGCCACTCGGTGGTCGCCCTTTGTCCCCGGAAAAGCAAAATAGAACAGGATTTGATAAAGAGAAAAATTCCCGTTTATCCCTTTCAACCAGCAGACTATTTTTCGCCGCGCACATTAATCAAAACCTGCAGTTTGTTGCGTTCAGAAAAAATCGAATTGCTGCACGTTCATTATTCAAAAGATTTGTGGACAACAATTCCCGCTGCCAGGCTGGTCGGCAAACTGCCAACGGTTTTTATCAAACATATCGGCACACAAAAACCAAAGCGCGATATTTTACACAAATGGATTTATAAAAACGTATGCCATACAATTGCCATCTCCCAAGTTATTGAAAGAAACCTGCTGAATACACATCCGATCGAAAAAGATGCTGTCAGCGTTGTTCACCATGGTCTTGACCTTGATCTCTATCCCCAAAATGGGGAGACAAGGAACCGTGTACGGGAAGAATTGGGTGTGGCAGCGGATCAAGTGCTGATCGGCACCATTGGCAGACTTGAGGAGGGAAAAGGCCATCTGGAGTTTCTGGAAATGGCCAAAAATATTTCCCAACAATTTCCAAAAGCGCGATTTATTATCATTGGCGATACGACCCGTGGTGAGGAGACGCGCGCCCGCAGAATTTACGAAAAAGTTAATCAAGTAAATTTAGGAAAAAAGTTAATCCTGTCCGGCTTTAGAGAGGATGTGCCCGAGGTTCTTTCCGCCATGGATATTTTTGCATTTCCTTCCCATGCGGAAGCATTCGGCCTCGTCGTCATTGAAGCCATGGCTGCATCCTTGCCTGTTGTTTCAAGTCGCTGCGACGGCATTCTGGACATCGTTCAGGATGGTCAAACGGGAATTTTAGTGGATCCCAAAAATGTCGGTGAATTGACGGACGCCGTTCGAAAATTAATTATGGACGCAAAAAAGCGAATTGCTCTTGGAAAGAACGGAAGACAAAGAGTTGAGCAA
>JAADGR010000198.1 GCA_013152225.1 Calditrichota bacterium | reverse complement strand
ATAAAATGATGAAAAAGACAACATCATCCCAATTCGGAGCGCGCTGGCATGTTGAGAACAGCGATAATAAAGGCCGTTGCAAAGCAAATAGTTCCGGCTTTGTCATCGAACGTCCGCGCGGCAAGTTTTTCGCCGTGGTTGCCGGCACACCTGCCGTACAGAATCGTACCGATTTATTACCTTTGCCCCCCAAAATGGACACATTCCCTTTTGTCGAAACGACGACGATGGAAAAAGCAAAAAATGCCACAATGGTTATGGTCGGATGTGCACTGCCCGACTCGGCGGAAAATCCCGACATTCAAATTGATCGCGACCATGATATTTGGCTTATTACAGTGAAAAAAGAGGGGAAGCGGCTTTCCCTGCGTGTTTTTGACAGGGGTGTGTTGCCTGAATTTTCCGTGATCGAAAATACTTTTATCGAATGAATTTGATTTTTCCATATTTGACAACCTATTCGCTCGATTGCTGTATTTACATCCTGAAGCATATTTTTTACCGCGAGTAGTTCTCGATCCGCCGGATTGGTGGAAAAGAGAAAATCCAAATGAACTGGTCGTACCGGCCATTCCGATCGATATGTCGGATCGAAAGCGTTTTCATACAGCGCGAGTAAATCCTGAAGGCGGCTGGCGCTGGGGCCTTTACACGGATGAACCTTCTCTCGGAAGCGATTTCTGGCAGCGGGATACGGAACATGCTTATCGGCAGTTTCTTCGCTACTATGAAAATTCGCCGTTAAAAAGTCGCATTATCGGTTATCAAATCGGCAGCGGCATCTATGGTGAATAGCACTATTTTCTGGCGGAATTTTTACCGGATTTGAAACCGGGAGTCAGGGAGAAAATCGGCAGTACGCCCGGCGCGCGGGAGCGCATCCATAACCATTTCGGATTATTACGTGACCCGGCACAGGAGCAGGACGTCATCAATTGTTTTTAATTATTTTTATAAAACTGCTTTTTTTATTGCATCGTGCGTAAATTACCTGTATATTTACGCATGACATACGAAAATATACAGGTAAATCGCCGTATCTTTGCCAAACTGCCTGCGTCGGAGGAGCGCATTATTGTGCTGCTCACCGGGGCACGTCAGACAGGCAAGACGACAACTGTGCGCTACCTATACCCCGATATCGCTTATCACAGTCTCGATTCTCTTGAACTACGAGAACAGCTTGATCGGATTTCCGCCGTTGGATGGGGCAAAACTGTAGGGAATGCCGTTCTGGACGAGGTGCAAAAGCTGCCAACCCTGTTGGAAAAGGTGAAATATGCTTTTGATGCAAAAGAAATATCATTTTCTGTTCTCACCGGATCAGCGCAAATTCTGTTGTTGAGAAATATTCGTGAAACGTTGGCCGGCCGTATTTTTATTTACGAACTGTGGCCGCTTATGCTTTCAGAATTGGTCGGCATCGACAAGCGAGCCAAATCCGAACCCTTCCTCAGCCGAATGTTTGAAGGAAATCTCGACATGTTGTTGGAAAATGAAGCGCAAACGCTTCTCGGAGAGGAGCTTGAAAATGCACACCGAGCTGAGGAGCACCTTTTAATGTGGGGTGGTATGCCTGCCCTGCTTCACTATAATAGCGACAGACGCAATGAGTGGCTAAAGTCCTACGAAATGGCCTATCTGGAAAGAGACCTGGGGGATTTGGCGCGTCTTGCCGACTTGAGGCCGTTTCGAAAATTGCAGCAATTGGCCGCTCTGCGCAGCGCCAATTTGCTTTCCTTCTCAGAGCTTGCCCGTGACACGGGAATCAACGTCGATACGGCCAGACGCTACATTGAATACTTGCGCCTTTCCTATCAGGCCTATCTCTTGCCGCCTTTTTCTGAAAACCTGACCAGTCGCCTCATCAAGATGCCCAAATTGTACTGGATGGATATGGGGCTGTGGCGGTCGATGACCGGGATTCGGGAAATAATTACCGGTCCCTGTTTCGAGACCTATGTCATCTCCGAAGTCATAAAATATGTCAAGACGACGGGACTGGACATCCGGCTCAGCTACTACAGGACGAGATCCGGGATGGAAATCGATCTTATTTTGGAACGAGGTCGCACGGTGTGGGCGATTGAAATCAAATCCAGGGAGCAGGTCGTTTCCAGCGACACAAAACAACTGCAAAGGCTGGCGCAAGCGCTGGGAGACCGATGGGGCGGCGGGCTTGTCGTTTACCGGGGAGATCATTTGCTTCAATTGGGTGAGAAGCTCTGGGCGGTTCCTTCCCATCGCTTGCTCTCCTGACGTCGCCTGATATTTTTTTGCTTTTTAGATTGCCCCGATCTCGTCAGGGTTAGTATTTTCCAAAGGCAGCACAACCCTCACCGTCGTTCCCTGTCCCTCTTTGCTCATAATATCGATATGTCCGCCATGCGTCGCAACAATCCATTTGCTGATGGCCAGTCCCAAACCGCTGCTGTGCTGTTCGCGACTGCGGGATTTGTCGACGCGATAAAATCGATCAAAGACAAAAGGCAAATCTTTTTCAGAAATGCCGATGCCGGTATCTTTAACGGATAACAGTATGCGCTGCTGTTCACGCTTTACCTCGATCGTGATTTTTCCGCCCGACGGTGTGTATTTGATGGCATTGTCCAAAAGATTGCTTATGACCTGGCGCATACGATTGGTGTCAATTTCGCAGTCGATGTAATTTTGCGTGGATTGTAACTTCATGGCGATGTTTTTGGCGCCGGCCTGGTGGCCCTGCAAAGTCATACATTCGCGTACGAGAGCAACGAAATCACAGCGTTCCTTTTGCAATGTCAATTCGCCGGCGTCGGCGCGGGAAAGCAGCAGCAGATTAGAGACAATTTTTTCCATCCAGTAAATTTCTTTCAGGCTGCTGTCTGTGCAGTGCCGAGATGTATTCGTGTTTTTCTCGTGGTTTGCGCAGCGTTACTTCCATCTCGCCGCGCAAGACAGTCAACGGCGTTCTCAGCTCATGCGAGGCGTCTGCGGTAAATTGCTGAATTTTTGTTACTCCTGTTTGAATGCGCCCGATCATGGCGTTGAAGGTTTGCACCAGTTGTCGCAATTCATCGTTCTGTTCCGGTTCCGGTAATTTTTTATCGAGCTGGTAGAGGGAGATTTCTCTGGCTGCATTTGTAATGTCCACCACCGGTTTGAGGGAGCGGCGAGCCAAAAGCCAGCCACTCAATCCGGCGAGAAGAAGCAAAACGGGGATCATAAGCAGCAAGAGCATACGGATGCGATTGAGGACGCGCTGGACGTACAAAACAGACTGTCCGGTGCGGATGTGGAAAATATGATTTTTCATCTCATTTGCAGCGGCCAGGGTTACGGATGAAGAATACAGATGATACAATTGCCCGGATCGATCCGGTATCCTTGTCGGGGATTGCTCAAGCGTTGTGTAAGATGTCTTAAGAAATCGTGGGAAATTTCGTGATCGATAAATAAAGTCTGAGGAATCAGCCCAAATCTCGAAAAAAATACCGTTTTCCTGCAAGTTCATCGCATTGGTTTCTTCAACGAGTCGACGCACATCCAGACTGTCGTTTCTCAGGGTGACGAATTCCGAGATTTCCTCGGCGCTTTCGCTCAGCGTGTTAAATTGTTCATCGTACAACTCTTTGCCGACAAAAAAAAATGCAATGAAACCGAACAGGCCTAATCCCAGCAGCAGCAGCGCACTGTACCAGAGTGTGAGGCGAAGGCTGATTGGAAGTTTAATATTCATCAGATTGTTCCACTTTGTAGCCAAAACCTCTGATGGTATGGATGAGCGGTTTGTTAAAGGGTTTGTCAATTTTTTTTCGCAGATGATTGATATAAACATCTACGACATTGGAATCCGGTTCATCATTCATCCCCCAGATCGATTCTTCGATGTCGATGCGTGAAAGCACGCGACCTTTATTACGCATCAGATACTCCAGCAAGCGAAATTCAAGCGTTGTCAAATTAATGTGTTGATCCGCCCGGCGCACGCTATGCTGGATTGTATCCAGTTCCAGGTCACCTGCTTTTAAAATGTCCTGATACGAGCCTGTGCGCCTTCGCACCAGTGCATCCAGTCGCGCCAGCAATTCTTCAAAAGCAAAGGGTTTAACAAGATAATCATCGGCCCCGGATTTTAATCCCATGACTCTGTCCGGCACGGCATCACGTGCTGTTAGCAAGAGAACAGGTTCATTATGACCCTGATTGCGCAAGGTTCGCAGCACGGATAAGCCGTCTCGTCCCGGCAGCATGATGTCAAGAGCAATGACATCATAGCTTCCGGCTTGGATCATAGAGAGCGCCGTTTCCCCATCCGCGGCTGCGTCAACCTGCCACCCTTCTTCTGCCAGTCCGCGTTTCAAAAAATCGGCAACTTTGGGTTCGTCTTCGACGATGAGGATGTACATGATTTTATTCTGTCAAGTTTTCGGACCAGTGCCGCCATCGAGAATCAATTTGCTCCAATTGCGGCAGCCGGCTATTCGGAATAGAAAATAAAAAGACTGATGCCTGCTTTGCTATTTTTTCCCTTTTACAATCGGTGCAAGCGCCATCATTCTAACCCGAAAGCCTTTTTGAACTTCATGCTTACGGCGGCCTCTTCCCTCCATTTCAGTCCACGGGCCAAGGTATGTCATGTGGTAAGTCACATTTACAGTATCGATTTTGACACTTCTTTCCTGGGCTATTGAATCAAGTTTAGCTAAAGCAACTTCTTGTGCCAATGTTTTGGTTTTTTCCAGCGAATCTGCCTTGACTTCAACCCAACTCTGAAGCCGTTCCGGAAATACGGAATGAATATTTTCGCCCGATTGGGCTTGTACCTGGGCGGGCTGGATTGTAATGATCGCTAAACCGACGATGAGAAGCATAATCATTGTGAAATAATTGAATTTCATTATGATCTCCTTTCTACTACTGGTATGAGTTCCAATTTACTATTTGATTGTTTTTATTTTTATATTGCAAATTAACGGTATTTATCAATAAAAAGCAATATTAATTTATTGCATGACTCATTCGTAAAAAGTCCTGAAATGTTATTGCGAGCGAAGCGAAAAAATCTGAATGTCTTCTATGGGTTGTTTTTTGAAGATCGCTTCCCCGATAATTCGGGGTAACCTGTCGCTCCGTTCCTCGCGATGACATGTTTTTCTCCTTTTTATGATTGGCCTTTAGCTTTTGCAAATTACAATCTCTGGTGATAAACAGTTGGTTAAGTACTTGGTCTTCTGAGACTTTTTAAGTATTTTAACTGGAGCCATCAAGTTGTGCGTATCATCCTGAGAAGGCTTCATGTTAAGATAATTTTTTAAAAGGAGAAAAAATGCAAAAGCCAACGGAACTTCTGGTCGCGGAGCACGATGTGATTGAACGGATGCTGAAAGTTTTAACTGAAGCGGCGAATCGTCTGCAAAAAGGGCAAGTGGTGGCGCCGGACATATTTGTCAAGGCAGCCGACTTTATCCAAAATTTTGCGGATCGCTGTCATCACGCCAAAGAAGAAGATGTTTTATTCAAGCTGATGGGAGAACGCGGTGTCCCGACACAAGGCGGGCCCATAGCTGTCATGCTTATTGAACACGATCAAGGCCGTGGATATCGTAGGGGATTGGCCGATGCTGCCGAACGTCTGAAAGATGGTGATGCTTCTGCTGCCGAGGCCGTAATTGAAAATGCCCGGAATTATTCGGCTTTGCTTTC
>JAADGR010000235.1 GCA_013152225.1 Calditrichota bacterium | reverse complement strand
TCGTCCATAAAATCCAGCAAAGTATAACTGTTTATGGCGGACATGGCCGTATTGACCACTTCAATATACTTTTCCGGAAATGCATCGGACAACCGGTAGTAAAGAATCCGCGAGAACATGACATTGTCACCATAGGGATAGCCGGCTGCAGTAGAGCCTCCCAGCACAAAAATCCGGTATCCGTTTTCAGGCTTTTTCTTTAAAAACACATCTTTGGACGGATTGGGAACTGTGGATTGCATAAAAAAATAACGACGACCCACATCCCAATTACACATTTTGTAATTTGCCAATTCACCGGGAGCAGAAACAAAAAGAGCACTACTGCCGCCGTATTGAAAAACGCGCAATCCGATTTCAAGAAAAACAATGATTAAAACAGGTACCAGAAGCATAATAGCGTAAAACAGCCGTCTTCTTTTCGGGTCTATCTCGGAGTGCTGAGCATTGCCGAAGTTTTGATTTATCTTCCCGATCTTTTGGGGCAGCATTTTTCCACTTTTGTTCTGTCCCTTTTTCTTTGCAGATTGCTTATTTTTTTTTGCCATTTATATTTCCCTGAAAAAGAATATGATTATGCAAATATTTCGACTTGTGTAAAATTACACGAGTCATCGCAACGTAATCCTCTAACAGACTAAAACATCGGTGGTGGCGCCACTTTTTGTATCCGCCCCCACGACTGCCCGATAGCTCGTAGCTCCGCCGATTTATCCATTTTTAGTGCTTTGTAGCGATAAACTTCGGCCTGCTGCGGTTCACCGAATGCTTTCATGGCGGCTGATTTGAGAATACATACAACCGGCAAATCGTCTTTTTCCTCAACACGTTCNNNACACGTTCATCAGATGTTTTCGCCAGCAATTGAAATAGTTTTTGCGCTTCCACGTTACGCCCGAGTTTCTCCAGCGCCAGTCCACGATAGTACACGGCAGCAATGCTAACATCTTGCATTTTCTGATTGGCGGCCAGGGTGAAATATTCTTTGGCTTTGTCCAGGGTTTTAACCGCCGGCAAATAGCGCTGTAAATGCCCGATAAATAGTTTTTTCCGATATTTCTGCGAACATTCAATTAATTCGTCACAGCGCTCAACGCTGATTTCCATAGGTTTTTCAAGCAATACATGGGCGCCTGCTTGCATTTATGTTAAAATGCTTATTCTGTTAAAACCTTTGCAATCGCCCTGCGCATATCGGAAAGCCGCCGGGCATCCACATTTTCAAATGATATCATCCCGGCATCTTCAAATTCACCACTATCTTTGGTTACAACTTTTGACTGAAAGCTGAGTGCACGCAATATCAGATTGCGAACCTGCAAACGATTATATCCTTTCTTTTTCTCCAAGAGTTGAAGATATTCGATATCCTGCTCTCCCCTGCGCAACGCTTTTAACCGCAAGCTGGCAACAACGGTTTCCAAACCAACCGGTTTCCCTGAAATCAGCAAACTGGTTGAACGTGGCTGATGAAAACTGTCATCTTTGTTAAATGAATTCCAGGGCAATACACCCTCGGCGCCATAAATATAGGAACGCATAGGCCAGAGAACAGCCGTCAAGTTGCTCATATTGATCCTGTTCGCACTTCCATATTGAAAAAACTGTATTCCTCTCCTCATCATCTGCTGGCATAAATTATTCTTGTTAAAAAAAACAATCGAGACATACATTTGATCGCAAATATTATCTAAAAGATGGCGTGTAAACTGCGGCCTGGAAATATCACAGCGAAAGACAAATTGCGAACTGTGGCTTTTACCAACACCTTTCTTAAAGAGCAGCCCAAAATAGCGCAGGGCGAGCACATCATCTGTATTTTGAGGCTCATCCAGATTCCACCAGCCGAGTTTTCCTTTAGTAAAACTGCGCTTGTTGTTCAGGTAAAACTGCATTTTTGTATCGTTCCATCCTTTTTTATCAAAATGCTCAACAAATTGGCGTGTGACTGCTATGAAAGCATCCTCATAATTTTGTGAAAAAGCTTTTTCGATGGATGGCGCATTCAAGGCAATATCAACTAACCATTCCCGATACTCTTTTCTTGATGATTTAAATTGGATATTTTCATGGAACAACGCCGGCCAATTTTCGTGAAGTGGCAGATATTGCACCTGTAAAGGCGTGCTGCCCCCCGGTAAATCTCGAAAGGCTGATCCATCAAAAAGAGCAGAATATCTTTTGTCATAAGCTGTCCAGTCAATAATCCGTGTGTTCGCACCAGCACCTTTTATTTCTGGTGCTGCACCTGGTTTTACAATTCCTTCTTGCAAGTAAGGCAGAACATTCAAGGTAGCTCTATGCACACGGGCAAGACGAAAATAGTCCCTGTCGTTTGCCTCCCAATTATAGGCATTCAATTCCACATTAAAAGAAAACGAATCCGGTAGTGAAAAATTCCACACAGTCAATTTTACGGGGATTTTAATACCATCGATACCATCAGCTTTCAGGAAAATATTTCCTTTGTATAATCCCGATGCGGTTTTATGAGGAATGTAAAGTTCAACTAAGAACGATTGATTTTTTTGCCTGGATATGTTGTTATCCTTTGCCGGGATTGAAAAGGAATGCGATAGAGGCAGGGCGATTTCCGGCATCCATTCGCCATCTTTAACATACCAATCCCGATAAATTTGCGAAAACTGCAAGTCTAATTTTTCGTTTTTTGGAGAGTTAAAGTCTCCCAGCAGTATTTTTCCGTTGGACAGTCCTTTTAACGCCTCAATGCAAAGATGAAAAGTGACATATTCATTACGACATCCTGCAATTTCTACTGTTTTTCCAGTCCAGACATCATTTCCCTGACGATAATTACCGGCAGATTGACCGGCATAGGCAGAGTAACCAACTTCTTCAAGGAGGTTACCACTTACAGGGTGGGCCTTTGTATCGCCGTCATACGCCCAGATCCGGACAGTACTCCCCACAGTGAGTGGCCCGTTCCTTTTAACATCTTTATTCACAACAGCCAGCGACGCCGGCACTGGAAATGCAGATGAGGATTTTGCACTGACTTTTACCGGCACGGATTCATTGCCTGCGCCATCCACAGATACGATCGAAAATTGAACCCTCTGCTCCGGCTTGATTCCGGCTAATTCAATCTGTTGCCGGGTTCCGGCTGGTTTTGGAAATGGAATTAAATAACGTTCAAGGGGCAAAGTCTCATCATCCGCTTTTATGGTCACACGATAAGCAACGGCACCTCCTGCCGGGGCATTAAACTGCACCTGAATTGCACCCGTTTGCAGCGTTGCCAGATCGGGTGCTGGTTTTGCAACGAGGCGTTTCAGCGGTTTTAGCTGGGCGGTATTAGACTGTTCCGACTCTTCAACGACAAGATAGGGTTCATTCCCAGTCGATTCACGAGAATAAATTTGATAGTTGATTTCGGTCTGTCCTTTTTCCTCCATCAAGGCAATTCCGTAACTGGCACCAGCATTTAAGGCTGCTATAATCTGTTGTGGAATATTGATCGCGATCCAATTATTGTCCAGATGGCGCACCTGTTCAAATTTCCAGAATGAATTCCCCAGCCCAAAGCTGACATCGATTAATTCACTCTGCGGATCATTTTCTATCCAGCGTTGTTGTTTGTAAGAAGCCCAATGAGCTGTAGCGCCTGCTCCATTCTCGCCGGGACCCTTGCCCAATCCGCTGCCTTCAACCCAAGGAGACGAAACCGTGGAAACAGAAACAAGCTTCATTTTTGACAAATCATTCTTGCCGTGCAAATACAATGTGGCCTTCCCCGGCAGTTTTGATTTAATCCGAGTCAGATCAAAGTTTAA
>JAADGR010000085.1 GCA_013152225.1 Calditrichota bacterium | reverse complement strand
TCAGGCTTTAATTTAAGTTCTGCTTGTAGCGCACAATCCGGCAAACTCGACCCTGATCCGGCAACCGATCCCAATCCACTGGTCGTGGGTCAGGGAAGCAAGGATGGTACGACAAACAAAATGACCAACTGGAACTGCGGGGACAATCCCTATTACTGGGATTTTCACCTGGAAGTGGGTGATCCTGTTATCATTAACAACAACATCCCCCTGCATCCACAGCCGACCAATATTGTGCTTTCTTCTTTTACCGCAGAAGTAAATCAATATGGAATTTTGATCGGTTGGACAACTGAAACTGAACCGGATAACGCGGGTTTTAATATTTTCCGCAGCCAGCAAGAAAATGGTGATTATAACAAAATTAATGACACGATGATTCCGGCCAAGGGTAATGCCACAACCGGCGTCAGCTACTCATTTCTGGACACGCCGGATCAGGCTGGCAATTATTTTTACAAATTACAATCCGTTTCTCTGACCGGAGATACCAGCTTTTACGGGCTTGTCTCAGTTGTACTGACAAAAGTCGATTTTCGAAAAATCAGAGTTCCGAAAGAATACGCATTGCACCAAAATTATCCCAATCCATTCAACCCTGAAACAAGCATCGAATACGCTCTGCCCGAACTGGCTCGAGTGAGTTTGAAGATTTACGATGTCAATGGTCATCTGGTGCGATCGTTGATTTCGGGGCAGCAGAGCGCGGGAACGCATCTGGTTACCTGGGACGGCAGGGATGAAAACGGCGCTAAAGTAGTCAGCGGGGTTTATTTTTATCAGTTCAAAGCCGCCGGCGCAAAGCAAAGTTTCAGTCAGACGAATAAGATGATTTTGATGAAATAATTTTGATGGATAAGATGTGTTCTACCTTTTAAAATGGGAATATGAATGACCAGTTGGAAAATTTTAAGTAAAATAGCAATGAAAATAATAAAAGCCTTACGGCTTAATTCCTAAATTGGAGTGGTAATTCCTAAATTGGAGTGGAGTTAAGGCGTCAGCCTTTTAAAAACAATAAATTAGCGACTTATGTTCAATTTTAACTGGTCATTCGCATTGGGAGTATTCATCAATGAGGAATTTTACTGCTATTTTGTTTTTTATAACATGTTTTCTGATTTTTACTTCTTTGCTCGTGTCGCAGCAACTGACTAAATTTGAGAAGTGGCAGCAGCCGTCCTTCTTTCGGGGATTTTGTATCAGTGACTGGAACAACTTAACAGATACTTATGTCAGTCAAGCAGAATTTAACCAATTGAAAGCCACTGGTGCCAATTTAGTAATAATACAAACGGGCGGTTTTAAGGCAGTAAATTCACCTTATGGGCCAAGTATATGGTATTCCGAGCCCGGCTACATAATTTATTGGCAGGACGTTTTGGATGATATGGTTTCATTCGCTCGAAATGCAAAAATCCAGTATGTCATTGCAGTCCGCTCCGGTCCTGGTAGAGTTGATGTCGCGGAAGACGAAGGCGGCTCAACGATCTGGACGAATGAAAATGAACAGCAACTCTATGGTGAGATGTTAAAAGAAATGGCAAACAGATATCTCCCGGATACACTTTTTGTCGGCTTCGACTTAACTGTTGAGCCAAATCCGCACGGAGAGTTAGCCGGAGAGCCTGTTGAAGTTTTGGCCCAGGCTTTGGCATCAGATGGGATTGATGTTAATGCGATTTATTCTAACTGGATAAACGCCGTACGGACCGTTGCGCCAGATTTGCCGCTCATGGTTCAGGGTGTGCACTGGTCAAATCCAGCCTACTTTTCTCTGGTTAAAAAACAACCTGATAATAAAATAGTGTACAAAACACATTGTTACAATCCGTTTGATTTCAGTCACGCTGAAGATCCCTTATCTGAAACATACCCCGGTATATTTTGGAGCGATGCTTTGCAAGATATGGCATATTTTGATAAATCATTTTTTATGCAAACCGTTTTTGGTGTCGTGAAGGATTTTCAACAAAACCACAACGTTCCCGTTCTGATCGGCGAGTTCGGGCTTAATTACCCTCAAAACGGCGGCGAAAAATATTTATCGGATATTATGTCCATTGCAGAAAATTTTGGCTGGCACTTTTCATTGTGGAATTGGAATAATACCGAATCCTTTAATTATCCCTATTTCGATCAAATTTACAATACACACTACATGGATATGATTTCAAAATATTTGAATCGTTCTACTACTGGAGTAAACTCGCTTAAAAACTCAAATACAACCGTTAAAGAATTCCGGTTGCAACAGAATTATCCCAATCCCTTTAATCCGGAGACCCGCATCGAATACAGCCTGCCTGGACCAGCTCAGGTAAAAATTACTGTTTATGATGTTAACGGGCATCTGGTGCGGAATTTAGTTTCCGGACAACAGACTGCCGGAATTCATTCGGTGAAATGGGACGGCAGAGATAATAATGGGAATAAGGTCGTTAGCGGAATATATTTTTATCATTTTAAAGCGAGAGGACGGAGGCAGGGTTTCAGTCAGACGAACAAGATGATTTTAATGAAGTAAATTTTGCCAATTGATGACAAATGAGAGCCAGATGCTGAAAAGTTGTCTGGCTCTTTCTTTAACAAATCATAAAGATTTTCTTCCTCAAAAACATATCATCTTTACGTTCAACAGATTGATATTACTCCATTCCGTTATTTTTTGGCTAATTTAGCCAAAATAGTCATTTGTCCAATTACGCAAAATCAATAAAATCTTCTAAATCTTTCGTGTTATTCTGTGTTTTACCCTAAAACGCTGTATCACAGTGATACATTTTTTGATTTCGGATAAACCTTGCATAACACGCTTAATTTTCATAGATTACGCCAATAACAGAATCTGACATTTTAATAAATTCGGCTAACTTTCACATAATCAATAACAAAAAGCCTACAATCCCCCTCCTTTAATTCTACCATTATGCCCATTTTTTCACTATCAAATTATCATAAGAATTTGATAAAAAACTGTGAAGATGGCATATATTTTGAAAATATTTTTTTGGCGAACCAGAGGGGGGAGAACATTCCGAATCTTCTTATGGCAAACTGATAATTTTTTACCCACTACTATTCGACAAGACACTGTTATTCCTTATTTAAAATATTTTAATAAGCAGAGCTACCTTTTCTACCCTTTGTTTCTCCAATAAGTGATCATCAAAAAAATCGATAACCTTACATATTTAGATATTTTTCTTTATAGTAAAACAGTTTTTAAGGAGTTTAATTATGAAGAAACATTACATAATCTTATTCTTGTTTATTGTATTAACCTTTCTCCAATCTATCGCCGCCAATCCCGGCGATGTAGTCATCAACGAAATTGCCTGGGGCGGGACTGCTGCCAGCAGCTATGATGAATGGATTGAATTATATAATCCCACATCATCATCTATTGATATTACCAATTGGCAAATAAGCGCGGCAGATGGAACGCCCGTCATCCCCTTAAGCGGAGTTATTCCGGCAAAAGGATTTTTCCTGCTTGAGCGTTCCGATGACAATACTGTCAGCGATATTGCTGCGGATCAAATTTTTACCGGTGCGTTGAGCAATTCCGGTGAAAATTTGCAGTTGTTGGATAATGGTAGCAATGTAATCGATCAGGTTGACTTCTCCGGCGGCTGGCCTGCCGGTACGACTGCTCCGAATTTTTATTCAATGGAACGAATAGATCCTTCCGCCAATGGCTCTGACGCCGGAAATTGGGCTTCAAACGATGGCGTTACAGTGAATGGTCTGGATTCAAATGGTGATCCTCTGAATGCAACTCCCAAAGCAAAAAACTCTGCAGCTCCGCTGTCAATTGTATCACATACACCGAGTCAGAATGAATTAAATGTAGCGGTTACTTCAAATATCCAGATACAATTTAGCGAAAATATTGACGCCGGGACAATTGATGAGAATACTTTTAA
>JAADGR010000368.1 GCA_013152225.1 Calditrichota bacterium | reverse complement strand
TATCAGGATAATCACAAAGACGGCAGCGGGTACAACCTACCGGATGATTTGATCTTGCAAATCAAAGCGGCTGATTTTTGCTGGAAAAATAAGAACTGGCGTTTCGGCGGCAAAGTGTCGCTGCGAATTCCCACTGCGAAATATCACAACATTATTTTGGAGCCTTACAATTCAGGCAAGTTGACTCTGGGAATTTTTGCGCTCTCTTCATATTCCACCAGTCAAAATTTTCCGGATTTGGCTCTTAATTTTCATGCTAATCTTGGTTTGATCGACCACAACGATCACGGCGTTTATTGGTACAACGACGGGAACTCAAAAATTTTGCAGCGGCACAATAGCAGAGAAGTCATCGCTGCGGTGGGTATTGTTTATCCGTCAACGAACTTTGATTTTTCAGCGGAATTACTGGGTAACTATTTTCTGAGCAAGCCGTCGGCAACGGTCTTCAGCCGGCATAATTATCTCTATTTCACGCCATCGGTAACGTTCAGTCCGCTTTACTGGTTGTCGTTCGGTGTGGGATTGGACTTACGGCTGTCGCCAAATCGTTCCAGCGCCAGCCCGGCAATCGACAGCGATTTACCAGCGTATTTGCCAACATATCCGACATGGCGCGTCAATTTAAAAACGAATATTAATCTTTCGGCTCGGCTCCAGAATCGTGCAGCAAAAAAGGAAGTGGCCAAACCAGTCGCCACGGTTGTCACGCCGCAGGAAGACGTTTCTCAAAAAATTACCAAGGAAAAAAAGCATATCGAAAAAGCAGAATTGGAACTAATGCAATTAATTGAGAAGCGCAAACAGATGGATGAAATTTTGTCCCGTCTGAAAAAGGCACTAACGGAAGAAAAAGAGAAAAAAGCAAAGAAAAAGTAATATCTCTGGAAGAGTTTCATCTTGCACTGCATCTTTGGAATTGCCTCGGCTCTGCACAGCGCCAGAGGATATGCGCTACAACACGCACTGCATCTGGGAAAATGCACTACATCAAGGACTGCAGCTCGCAAAAAACAGGGAAATCGGGGTCCATCATTGGCACAGACAACTTTGAACTCCCGATTTCCTTTTTTTTATTGTGTAATTCTAACTTCCTCTTTGCCATCAACGTTAAAAATTTCGTTGATCCGGTCGTCACCAAAGGCAGCAGTTGAAAGCATCGCCCACGAAGCCATTCGCCAGACTTTAAAAAGATAGCGTTAGAATTAAAATCCCTTTATCATTTTTTCAACTTAACATGACGCCGGGCATAAATTAGAAGAAGCTTACTCATGCCCATGACAATAGCCACAAAATCCCACACCTGGCTCCTGAGTATTGGTGTGACAATTAAAACACACCGCGCCTTCATCGTGATGGAAGTTAGAATCTTCCCCAAACTTATCATTAAATCCGGCATCGTGGGTTTTCGGGTCGGTGCCTCTAATCCCATCAAAATCAGTGTGGCACTGCAAGCAAGTGGGATCAGCACTCTGGACATCGTGGCAGGCGGCGCATCTTTCAATGTCGCGGCGGGCAAGTTCCGCATGCCTGCCGCCACCAGTTCCTACGCCCATGGCAATCGCTCCCCAGTCCGCGCCCCCATGCCAAGTAGGTCTGATTTGAGTATTTTTCCCTGAATTGGTATGACATTCCACACAATATTGAGACGTCTCATGACAAACATCGCATTCTTTTTCTTTGCCCAGCGCATCAAGTTGATGGGTATAACGATAGTTCAAATCATGGATGCTTTTTAAAACTAATTTTTGATCGCCTTTTGCCTGGGGAGAAAAAGATGGATAAAAACTTTGTGGCAATATTTTAGTGGATACCAAATCAGTTGCTTCGTGACATTGTTGACAGTAATTATTTGTATGACAATGAGTACAACTATTATCCCCAGCCCTTACTTGGACTTCATGTTCTCGCAGCCAGGTAGGGATGTGATTTGCCGGATGAAGCTGCATAGAGGATTTGTGACAGGTAAAACATTCCATCGTTGCTGTCATTCCGTTGTGGCAGGTGTTGCAAACCTCACGAGCAGGGATTTTCTGTCCCAATCCCATGTCGATGCTTTCCATTCCCGGATGACATTTATCACAACTGATTTTTTCATCCGTAACATGCTTTTTATGATTAAAGAAAAAATTGCGGGCAGGACGGGGAAATTTCTCTAAGTTATTCATATCGGTGTGGCATGTTGTGCAATTACTTTTATCTTCCACATCGTGACAATTGGCGCAGGTTTCTTCATTCGGCAAATTATCATCTGTTGCCTTAACGCTTTCTTCGATATTTTCGTGACAATCCGTACAAGCTAATTCCGCTTCTTTAAGATGAAATTGATGGGAAAATTTAATAGTTACTTGAGAATTTTGCTTATCACTGGCGCTCAATATGAGACCAGCAAAAAATATTATCAGGCTAAAGGCAAATTGCTTCTTCATCATGCACTCCCATTAAGGAATTTATCATTTCTCTGTATTCAGGTATTTTGTTAAAAACTTTACACCTGGTTAATGTCTGAAATTGTGAAAGAAAGCATAACTTCCACGAAAGAGAAATCGAATATCATTGCTAAACCGCACATTATTAAGATATTGCAACTCTGCCTGCAACGACAGGGTTCTTATTGGCTTGTAGTTTAATCCGACAACATTCGCTAATACCTGATCCCTGGAACCATCGCGGGGTGAGAATTTATAAAAAGCAAGGTTAGAGCCTAACGTAATCAACAGTTTTTTTCTTAAGAAATAGTTAAAATGGGCATTGATGCCATCACTGTCGCCGCCATACCCGGAACGATGCATATAACCGACATAAAAACGTTTCCAGCTAGCTCCAAAACCGACTCGTTGATTATCATCACCTTCAAAAAACACATAAGAAAAATTTAAGAAAAATCGCATTTGATTCCAGCGGTAATTGGTGTGAACAGCAAGTTCCTGGTTAGGATTCATCTCGAACACGAAAAATATGGAATTATAATTGATAAAAGGCATCCGGTAAATATAGTCTAGCCCCACCTCAAAATCAGAATTGACAAAATATCTTCCCCCCAGTTCAGCTCGTTTGATATTTTTAGCTAATAAATTGTAGTCCAAACGTCCATTAAAGCTAACTCTTGTTCCAATCTTCCGGCTGACATCTAAACCGACCAATTGTCTTTCTAATGCTTGTAGGGGATGATCCAGACGAAACGTCCCGGTAATGCGCCCTGGCGAAGTATATTTAATCGGCATTCTGCTCTGATTAGCAAAGCTCAAACCGAAATACCAATTCTTAAATTTAGCGGTAGTCAAATGGAATCCCCAGCTAATATTGTCAGTCTTAATATCTTCAATTTGATAAGATTTTCGCAATGGCGCTAATGTCCCCAGATAAAATTTAATTCTAAAGTAATCTTTGACACGATATTTCAACTGTACCCCATCAACCGTTCCATAGCCGACCCCAGCATAAATTCTTTGTCTTCCAACGCGCACATCAGCAACTTTGCCAATATTTCTCAAATCAAAATAACAGTTATAAATCCACAATCGTGGGTCATTCACCGCTCTGCTGGCAAAATCGTGGGAAAATTGTAAATTAGTGTGAAAAGATAGATTTGCCAGGCCGAGATGAGCAATAGAAATTTGCGCCAGTTGAAACGCTCGAAAATGGTTAGCCGTTTCGGTTTCACTTTCGCGTTGCTGCCAGTTATAGGCAAGCGTCGTAAAGCGAGCATTGATGGTCTGAGCGTTTGATAAAATGACAAGTCCATAGAACAGGAAAAAATTCAATCCGACAACCATCAACCATTTTGGGTATTTATTCATTTTAAGCTCTCCGGTTTGCGTGCTCAAAAATCTGTCTGTCCATTTATGTGTTTGTCTTTCCCGATAATATTGTTATCTGAATCAACAACGTTGGGATGACATAAATAGCACTGGCTTACTGCGGGATGGGGATCATCTGGCGGTAGTCCATGGCATGTCCCGCAAGCAGCCTGGCTACTATCTACTTTGGTCCAAATTGGGTTATTATTTTGGTTACCAAATCCAAATTCTCCGTGACAATAAACATTAGTACAACTCGCTGTAGTTCTGTCCCAGTTTGGCGTGGCATCTTCATTTTTTGCCAGGTCACCCCAGGTAATTTCTGCCGGCAATAAGTCCGGTCCGACGTGGTCGGGATCATCAATCTCATGCGGTTTTACATGACATTCGCTACAATCCATTCCAACTCGTAAATCTCCCTCCATGACGTGAGCAGAATGGGCGCCGACGCCAATATTGGTCGTCGCTGTATTTCCGGATAAATCGTAAGGTGGCGCACCCGTTTGATTATCCAGACCGCCGTGACAACTAATGCAGGAAAAATCCCCTTCAGCAGTCCACTGAGGTGAACCAGAATTGCCATGACAAATTACTTGTGAACATTTACCATCGGCATAAGTTCCACCAACAGCGGCGGCTAATTGTACATCTTTCTTGCCATTAATATGAAGCTGTTCATTGACCGAACTATTTTTTGCATAGCCATCGTGGCAAATATTGCAATCCAAATGGAGGTCCGCAACATGCTTTTCGTGGGCGCCAGTTTCCGGGGGTAAACCATGACAGCTATTACAAGAAAGGGATGTTGTTTGCGTCCAGTTGGGATTGCTATTTGTGCCGTCAGTAAGTGAAGCTCCGTGACAATAAACATTTGAACAGGTGGTACCATCCCAGGTTGGAGATAATCCATCAGTTTTAGACAATTCTCCCCAAACAATTTCAGCCGGAAGTTCACTGTCGATATGCCCCTTGTCATTGAATTTTTGTGGTTTCTTATGACATTGGTCGCAATCAAAAGCCCGGTTAAATTGAGAAGAACTTACATGTTGGCTGTGAGCGCCCACTCCCTTGAAAGTGCGTTCTGTGTGTCGTCCGATATCCTTGGGCGGAGCGCCTGTGTTATTATCTACGCCGCCGTGACAAGTGGTACAACTTTCTGGCGTATTCGGATGACAGCCACTATTTAAACAGGATTTTTCCGCCGATCCTCCGGCATAATCTTCGCCATGGCATTTTTGGCAAGCAACCAGATTCCAATCGTGATTGCGAAGATAACTACCGTGAAAATTGTCAGAAAGCGTGTCCAACCATCCGGCCGGATGAGCCTGGGCCTCAGTTTGTGGCGCAGTTGGCTGTTCTGTTTTTAGCTTACTACATTTGATAAACAAGAAAAGGGGGAAACACAAAAGTGTCAACGCAAGAATAAGTTTTCTACTGACCATTTGTCTCTCTTTTGGTTAAATTCTGAAACTTACCTTTGTTATTGTAAAAATGAAGAAATATTTGCAAGAAAGATGAAATTAGTTTTAAACGATATTACCAAAACAATATTTTAACTTACGCATCATTTTCGTGTAGAGATAAGTTGCTAAAAATAACCAAAAATAAATATCCTTAATAGTATTAATTAATTTACAAAACTATTAATAAAATGTCAAGTAAAACTTTTTGGTTAACTGGATGGAGTGCCATCCCATTTAAGACTTGCATTGTATATTTTATCCTGAGTGCTGTCCGTCTGTCTTTTATGTTCAATTTTGCCCGGATAAAGTTCCCACTATTTTTAGTAAAGAAAAGAAACTTGCTCCGTCCTGGTGTGATATGGATTTCATAGGTCCAATTTTCTATCTTTAACTACAAAAAGTAAAAAAAATACAACCGCCAGTAATTAGCTGACGGTTGTATTAATGACCAATTTTGCTCTTTTAAACGAAAAGGGAAATTTCCATTTTATTTCATCAACAACATTTTCCGCGTTTCCGTAAATCCATTGACGGCCATTTTGTACAGGTAAATACCAGAAGGCAATGACGAGGCATCAAAATTAACCGTATGCTCGCCCGCTTCGTATCTTTGTTTCACTACAGTCGCTACCTGCTGACCGATCATGTTGTAAACCGCCAAATTAACCAATCCTGATTTTTTGAGAGCAAAACGAATTGTTGTCGACGGATTAAATGGATTGGGATAATTCTGATACAGCGCATAATTACTGGGCACAGAAGTCTCTTTATCAGCGGCAATGCCAGTGGCGCCAAGCTTCAGCGTTGAAAGAACGCTACCCGAAGTCCAGTGAATTTCGCCGCCGGCATTGTCCATGACAGCCACGCCAAATTTATAGCTTCCGCTAGCGCTGAATTGCGCATCATCATCGTTGCCAGTGTTCAATTTTCGCTGGAATTCAGCATACCACCAGCCATTAACCCAGGTGGCAGATTCACGAACATCAGCCCGGCTGCCATCGGGTTGTCTTAGTACTCTCTCAGGCACTACAGCGGCAAGCGCCTCATATTTTGCCCAATCTGCGGCCAATGTCGTGGCATCAACATTCGCGACGGTATCAACTTCGCCGGCATCAATTTCCGCCTGAGTTAATACCATAGCGTCCACATAATCGGCAGGATTTTTCTCGATATAAAGCGGCGCTGTTTTGTCTGAATTGCGGTTATGGGAATAAGCGCTGGTTCCACTATCACCGTAACGACCACCATCAGGCGCATTCGCGGCGCTAAACTCGCCAACATATTTGTCATCGCAGTAACCATTCAGCGTTACACTGCCAGCGACTACCTCGTGAGTTTGTGAGTCAACGGTTAAAACGCCATCCTGGCTGCCGCCGAGAACTCCTAACGATCTGGCGGCTTTCATGTGCCACATATCGGCTTTTTGGCCCGCCGGCAAATAAACGTCGTCTTCACTACCGGGAGCGTTACCTGGATTTTTGTTATCTACGTCACGATGGCATTTGGTCATGCAGCCCTGACTTTCAAATTCTTTTTCAGGTACGCTAATATTCCACAGCAAAGCAATCCTGTCTTCTGATTGGCCTGAACTTTTCACCCAATCGCTGCCATTATAGCTCCAGGAGCCTCCTCGAGTCATGCTCATTGTCGAGTCAGCCCATTTAGCCAGAATGTAAAAATCGCTACTTGTATAAGCGGCTTTCATAAAAAGCGCTTTTCCATTTGCCAATGGAATTTCCGCCCAATCTGAACCTGCCCAGACCGCGTCAGTTGTATCGCCGTCCACCGCAGGAACCGTTGTCGCCTGTACAGCATCGACTTCGGCGCCAGTTCCGCCTAATTGTCTAAACCACATGTTATCGTACCAGTAAAGCAATTCATTTGCTAAATCAACGTCAGTTTGTTCCGCCCAATTTGTGAGCGAATTATCTACGCCGGTATTGAACATCGGATTGCTACCATTTTCATACCCTCTGTGGCAACTCACCGCACAGGCATTTGGCATCTGATAAGTCAAAGTTTTCGCCGGCGAAATTGCCTCAAATGTATGAGAGTGAATGTCATAAGCAACTGCTGATTTAGCTACTTTCGGATTGTGACATTTTGAACAACGGCTCGCGCCAATGCCGTCCGGATCATAGGTGTGACGGCTATGTTTAGAAACGACTGCCGCAATATCATCCTTATGGGTTGCCGCATCCGCAACCCATTCTTTGGGAATCCCGGCAAAATCGCCATGAGTGGCATGGCAGGCTAAACATAGCGTATTATTATCATTGTCTGTTGCGATTGCTAACTCCGCACCGGTGGAATCTTCTTCGACAATTTCGGTTCGGATATGATGTTTTTCCGTATTATGAACATCATGGCACTCGGAACAGCGAACCTGATGATATTGAAAAGTAGGCTTGACGCTTTTGTAAAAGTCTAAAAACTGCTGATGATGTTTCTTTGAATTAATGCCATCGCCCCAGTAACCACCGCCATCGCTAAAATAATCAGCTACCATATCGCCGACAGTCCAAGAAGTCAAATTGGTATCGTCAAACGGGTAACTGAACGTGCCGTTGGGTAAACTGTGTCCGCGAGAATGGCACATGCCGCAAAGATTATTTTCTTGATCAGCAGTCAGATCCGCCGGATTGGTAATTTTCGTTTTATCGCCGGTACTGGCATGCTCGCTACCAGGACCGTGACAACGTTCGCAGGTGGTATTCACCTGATCTAAATCGCCGTCACCGTCAAGATCAAAAATATTGTTGTAATTCGCATAAGCAGCTTCGTCTAATACTCCGGCTCCGTGAGCGACCCATTCGCCATTGGCATCCTGCTCCACTTCTAAACCCGTTACATGGCAACCGGCGCAGCCCTCAGCTAAATTGTGAGTATCGTTTGCCGCGTCTGCTAACGTTGAAGTGGGAGTAAAAACAGGCTGATTGCTGGCGTCCCACCAGGCTTCCGGATGGTAAAGGACATATTCGTGAGTCGTCTCATTGAATTGAATTGGCGAAGTGTAATACCCGGCTGATTCGCCTTGAGAAGTATTAATCTTAACTAAGTAGCGTTGCTTATAAAGGCCGCTACCGCCATAAGTGAGATAAACTCTGTTAGTCACCTGGCCAATAGTAATCTGATACCCATTTTGGCCATCATAGCTTAAGATCGGAGCATTGGGTTTATACGGATCAAAGACGCTGCTTATTGCATTAAAATCCAAACCATCTTTGAAATCATCAATCCCATTTTCATCGTAATCCGCTACTATGCCTTTAAATTGTTCCATGCTATGGCTGTCATCAGGAACATAAGAGTAACCATTGGCATGCATGGAAGTTCGCCAACCAGTCTTATCGCCAAGTCCCGGGTTGTTGTGGCATTGTAAGCATTTCTCAGGGCCTACGTAAGTTGCCTGAGCAAAAGTTTGAATCGTGCTCAACGCCATGAATGACAAAAAGAACGTAAGAAGAGCAAATAATATCAATTTTCGCATTCCTAAACTCCTTCTTAAAAAAGTTAATGTTACAAGTTACAAAATGAATTAAAAGTTGCTGAAACTAATTTTTTAATACCACCTCCGTCTAAGTTTTTATTTGTTTAATAAGCTTTATGAGTTCATTTATATTGAAGGGTTTCTCAAAATATCCGACAATTTTCAGTTTATCAGAAGATTTAACTCTTTCAGGAATCTGGAATGATGAAATGATGATCAATCTTTGACCTGGATTCAATTTTCCTAAATTTAATAACCATTCATCCTGTTGTGAATCAGGTAATATTAAATCAGATACGATCAAATCAAATTGCTCTTGAGACAAAATTGTAAGCGCTTTCTTGACACTGGTCGTAAACTGAATTCTTATGTTTATTTTCTGACGTAAATATTGACATAAGTTCTCGGCAAGGAATTCTTCATTTTCTATTACTAAAACATTCATGATGAACCTTTTTCATATATAAGGTTTATTACTTACTTACAAATTTAATACCAAAAAAATATTTTTTTACCAATCTATTGATATTTAAAGGATTAGCTAACTTCGGCATAATAATATAATTAAATATTTGGTTAATTTTAACCAATTGCAAACTATATTAAATGATAGGAATTTTATTTTATATAAATAGGAGCTTTATTTATATGGCTTTAGAGCTATGGAGAATTTTCTTCAATTTATGGCTAAATTTATTCACGACTTGACAAATTATTAAAGTTTAAATGTATGTAATGTGAAATTTATGAAACGTTACCTCATAGAATATTTTTATAATACATGATTTCAAGTTTAAATTTACTTGCAAACAAAAAGCCTTTTTGCATTACACAAAAAGGCTTTTTTGCTTTACAAGAATGTGGTTATTATTTCATGAGGATCATTTTGCGCATCGCTTGAAAATTGACGCCTTCTCCTTGTGAAGCAGTAACTTTGATACGATAGACATATATTCCTGAAGACAAACCATCAGCCATGAAGTTAATGGAGTAATTGCCAGCAGACATGTCTTTGTCGATCACAGTTTGTACTCGTTGTCCCCGCGCATTGAATAATTCTAAGCTGACATGTCCGGATTCCAATAGAGAAAAATCAATTGTAGTTTCAGGATTAAATGGGTTGGGATAATTCTGCGCGAGATCAAACTTAGTTGGCACAGTATTTTGGATATCAACCGAAGTAAGTGTGGCATTTGCTGATCGCGAAGGTTCGCCCATATTCCCGGAAAAATCAAAGGCAACTACTTTATAGTACCAGCTACCTATTCCAGGTTGAACATCCTGATAAGCAAGATCTACAGTATTACCAATTTCGGTAGTCTCATCTGGTACAAATCCTTCATTGTCAGAGCGATAAATTTTATAGTAGTTAATATCCGGATCATTTGGCGCTTCCCAGCTTAACTCTACATTACCAGCGGCTGCCAAAGCCATCAAATTGCCGGGTGTGTGCGGAACAAGATTATCGATGGAATAGCCTTGTACTGGCGCCGATTCATAAGCACTTCCGCCTCTGGACACAGCAACAACTTTGAAGGTAGCCAAAGCATTGCCTTCAGCAGTGGAATCGTATAGTGTCGGGACAACCAATGCATATCTTGCAGCTCCGTGCGCAGGATACTGACCAACACCAGTCCAATCGTCTTCACCATCAAGCCTCTTGACAAGATAAAAAGAAATTGGGTCAACAGCAACGCCATCATCAACCATTTTATTCCAGATGATTCTCACTTTTTTGCCCTGATCATTGGGCACATCTTCAATGGCAACAATTTCACCACTGAGAGCATGATTTCTAACTGCCTGAATGGAGGTTTTCAAAAGAGCCACGGCAAAAGCAGGATTGTGAATTCCTTTACTTCCATCTTCTTCGACAAAAAGATAGTTGTAAGCAGCTTTAGCATCTGTCTCGGTGTAGATATATTTGCCGCTGACATCGACTGCTAAGGTATCTAAAGGAGGCAGTAATAAAGCAAGTTTATCCAGTAAGCCTTCTACTTCCTCTTGCAGCCCCTTTTCCACACCATCACCATCAAGGTCAGCACTTCCATTGACATAGAATTTCTTATCGGCAAAACTTTCACCGATAGCGCCATGACATTCTTCGCAAACTTTTACATTATCGACACTGTCAGGGCTAACCATACTGAAGGAGTGGGAACCAACCTTAATAACATTACCCTCAGCATCAACATGACCTTCTGCCATGTGACACGTCACACAAGCATTTTCGGTAGCAACTAAATGTGGAGATGAAGGCAAGGTTTTGCCAAATGTAGGTACATTAGTTGCAACTAACATGTCAGCTTGAGGACCGTGGTGAGGTCCGTAATGAGAGCTATATTTGAAATTGGGCCCGGTATATTCAGCAGCATTTCGACGACTCTTGTGGCAGTTCATACAAAGCAAGCCAAGTCCACCTTGTGAAACAACTGCGTCATTCCCTAGCGTTACTGGCGCAACAGTTCTAAGTTGATGTGGATTTTCATCACTATGAGGATCGTGGCACGTGGCGCATGTAATAGGAATTCTTTGTGTTGCAGCCGAAAGATCCTCTCCTTCTACCGCCAAAGCAAATCCTTGTCCATTGTGGCAGGCTGTGCAAGCCGTATAATGTCCTCCGGCTGTATAAATATGTTTCCCAGAGGCATGAACAGAAGCGTCCCATTGTTCAGGAAAAACGTGGTGTGTTCCTGAATCATGACACCAGGCGCAAACATCGGCGCTGAAACTCCATACCATTTTGGAATCGCTGACGTCTGAATAGTGAGCGCTTCCAGGACCGTGGCAGCTTTCGCATTGAATGTTTGCCAGTTTCATCGCATCGGGAAATTGAGTTTTCATGGAATCGTACATTCCCGGAAAAAGAGAATCTGGAAAAGTAAATTCCCGATCATCAAAGCCATTATTCTTCGCATCGACGTCATATCCTGTTGTATGACACCCTATGCAATAAGAAGCATAATGGGAACTTAAAGTCCCTTCAAGTCCCCTTTTTAGCATGGAAGAGTGACCTGTCCCTTGCCATTCAGTGTACTTACCATTATGACAAAGATTACAGTTCCCGTCCTCAATACCAACGTAGGTCCCAGCGTTGATGGTCAGTGAAGCAGAATAATCGCCATCAGTGAAATCAACCACATAAGTACCTGCTGAATCAGGTGTGAAAACACCTATTTGAGTAGAGGCATCGACATCGAAAGTTGTGGCAACGGTAGCTGCTGAGCCTGTTGGCCCGGTCACAGTCCAGACAGGGCTGGTCAAAGTTGAATCTTTAAAATGTCCTACCAAGTACATTTGTGTCTCCACACCGACATTAATTAACCCGTTATAAGCACGAGTAAAAATACCAGTTGTATCACGTGCGACATCTCGGGGAGACAATCCCTTTGTTTTCAGAATCATTGTTTGAGCAAAAACAAATGAAGAAAGACAACAAAGGATAACGAAGACAGCGGTAAGTTTCTTAATCATGTAATCTCCTTTTATTTAGTGAATGTTTAATTTGATTAATTAAGTTTGTGATTATCATAACGTCAAATGGTTTTCACAATATCCGGGAATGTTCAGTTTATTAAACATCCTAATATTTTTTGGCGACTTATGAAAAGAGATTATACTAATTTCTGTCCGGGGGCTAATTTTTCTTAATCCAATAGCCAATCATTGCCCAACGAATTTTTCCCCATTTTTCATTATTAAAAAAGAGTCTCAAATTTTATACCACGAATATAAATCTTTGTAACATACTGTAAATTATTGAATTAATGAGCAAAAAAAATATAGGGAGAGAATTTGTGGATAAAATTAGCCAGCAAAAAAATGTGCTAAAAGGTTTGATTTGAGAAATGGAGACTTAAACCTAATAAAATTAATTTAATAGACAATTGGACAATTTTGTCCAATTCGTTTTATAAAATGGAGAAAATTATCCATTACTATTTTCTTAAAACGAGTTTAAAATAGGGCAGCAAAACAATTGAGATATTTTTGCCCATGGCACAACGTCAAAACACCTATCTTTAGCAGTGGTACGTGAATAGTTACTTTTCATTAAAAAATTTGAAGTCAAACCATCAGTTTCTGATAGTATAAATATGAGCAATTTTACGAAAATTTAAAATTTCAAAAGGACAATTTTTTGTCAGGAAAGAGTTTCTTAACAAGAGGTGACCGGACTGTCCCTGACCCGTAAGCGTAACTACCGGATATTCTCTACCAAAGGGCAAAATAATTTTTTCAATATCTTGATCGACTAACTCCTTCTCTGTGTAAATTCAACGTTAAGCTTTCAATTTGCACAATCATAACCATTTTTTTCGGGAAAGTCGATACATTTTTTATGTGGTTTGTTGAGCAATAAATAATTTCAATGCTATGTTCGCTCACTAAAATCATTTTTCAATCCCATGTTTCTTAATAAGGTAACGAATAATGTGCCTGGGCTCGCCCAGCATTTTCGCTGCCTTTTGTTGATTACCATCGCTAATCTGTAACGCTTGAAGCAAAATGGATTGCTCGATCTGATTAATAAAATTTTTCAAGGAAGAATTTTTCATATCCTTTAAGGTAAATTGAGTTTTTCCATCCTTAATACTTTCATTCATCATTTCGCAAACAAAATGTTGCCTCTCAATTGTATCACCATCGCATAAGATAATCGCTCGCTCAATTGTATTATGCAGTTCCCGCAAATTTCCAGGCCAGGCGTATTCTAAAATCATTTGTTGGGTTTCATCCGACAAATGACAAACATGCTGCCGCTTCAACTGTCGAGCAATATTTTCCAGAAAAAATTGTGCAATTAACAAGATCTCTTCTTTTCGTTCTGTCAAGGGAGGCAATTTGATGTGAAACATGTTTAATCTGAAAAATAAATCCTGACGAAATTGATTTTCTTCAATCATCTTTCGCATATTACGATTCGTCGCGGTTATAATACGCAATTTCACCCTGATATCACGTATCCCACCGAGCCGTTTGAATACCTTGTTTTCAATGAATCGCAGTAGCTTAGCTTGCAATGCCGGGGACATTTCCGAAATTTCATCTAAAAAAAGGGTGCCGTTATTTGCCAATTCAATAAGTCCGATTTTCCGTTTTTTAGCATCTGTGAAAGCGCCGGGTTCGTAGCCGAACAATTCGCTTTCCAATAACTGTTCTGGCAGCGACGCACAATTAATTTCAATAAACGGTGCATCGGTTTGAGGTGAATTTTGATGAATGAAACGAGCTAACATTTCTTTACCAGTGCCGCTGGCACCTTCGATTAAAATAGTGCTCTCTTCAACCTGGGCAATTTTTAGCGCCAATTTTTGAATTTCTAACATTTTTGGCAGATTGGAAACAAAGTATTCATTTTGATATGACTGTTTTAGTTGCTGCTTGTAATAGTTAAGTTGATTATTCAATCGAAAACGCTGTAATTGTTTTTCGATAATTACTGTTATCTCATCCAACTCAAACGGTTTAATAATGTAATCATCAACGCCCAATTTTAATGCTTCAACAGCGGATTTTACTGAAGCATGTGCCGTGATGACAATGGTGGGAATACCCAGTCCCTGTTCCTTTATTAAACGATATAATTCCAGCCCTTTTCCGTCAGGTAAATTCAAATCGAGCAGTAACAAATCCGGAAATTTAGAAAGAACCGATTTTTTTGCATCAGCTAATAAATGTACCGTTTCCACCTGGTAATTTTTTTCTTCCAGCGCACTTTTTAAAAAAAACGCCAGATTTTCTTCATCATCTACAATTAGAATATAAGGACTCATAAATTTTCTTACTCCGTTGGCAATTGAATAGTGACAATTGTTCCTTTATCCTCTTTGCTTTCAATTGTCAATTTTCCATTCAATCCTTCGATAATTTTTTTACTAATTGCCAGCCCCAGTCCGTTTCCTTGCGTTCTCGTACTAAAAAAGGGCTGAAAAATTTTTTTTAATATATGCTCCGGAATCCCAGATCCTTGATCGTGAATTTGCAGAACAACGTTGCGGCCTTGTCTTTTCGCATTGATTAAAATAGTTCCGCCGGCTTTGCTTGCTTGAACTGCATTCAAAAAAATATTCCACAGTACCTGTTCCATTTTCTGTTCATCAATTTTAACTGGAGGTAATCCATCCTGCACATTAATTTGGAGTCTCAGTTCATTTTTTTTAATTGTCGGTTCAACAAGTCCGGCAAACCTGTTAATCAACCGAGAAATTTGAACATTCTTTAATTTAAAGTAATCCTCACGAGCATAAGAAAGCAACCCCTTTAGAATGGAATCAACGCGTTGGATCTCTCCCAGAAGTCGCTCATAATATTTTTTTGCTTTTTCATCATTGGTGACCTGGGCTTCTAATAATTGAATCCCTGTCTGAATGCTGGCAAGAGGATTTTTTATTTCATGAGCGATGCGAGCGGACATCTCGCCAATCATCGCCAGATGTTTTCTTTTTTGTTGTTCTCGTTCTAACTGCCTCACTTTTGTGACATCGTGAACAATCCCCTGGTATACAATTTTGTTATTGAGACGAAAACGACCGCCAGCAATTTGTACCTGGAGTAATTTGCCCCCCTTGCTTTGCATATCTAAATTAATGGTAGAAAATCGTATTCGAGCTCTGATAAAGGCTTCTGCTTTTTGCTTAAAATATTCTAGATTGGACGGTGGGATTAACTTAAATATTGAAAAATCAGAGGAATAAACTTCTTGCGCTGAATAGCCAAATAATGTCTCAAAACTTTGATTCACCAGAATAAATTTTTTGCGTGTACACAGAAAAATGGGATCGGGAGATTGCTCTACCAGAAGGCGATATCGAAATTCAGCCTGTGCTTTCTCATTAGTCAAACTCGCCTGAATTTTTAATTTTTCGATTTCTTTCTTAGCGGTTAGATGTTTTGTGTTAATACGACTGATTAAAATAGCGCCGCTGACTATCGTCATTATCATTAAGGTATATAATATAAGATAGTTTTTGAACTGATTCCGAATCGACCCATATATTTTTTTGAAAGGTAAACTTACAGCAATCACCCATTTAGTATTTCTCAAAGGAACAGTCGCAAAAGCAATCAATTGATCTGATGTTTTTAAATTCTTTTTGATAGCGAATCCGCTGGAATCTTTCAACATTCGACGTTCTAATTCAAAATTGGAGTGACAATCAAAACAAAACGCTCGATTTTTAAAAATGTTATGCATTAACATTTCTTCATGAAAAGGATGGTAGATCAAATATCCTTCTCCATTTAATACCCAGGCATAATCATCTTTATCTAAAATAATTGGCTTTAAAGCAATCGCCAAAGATTTTTTCACATTGAGCACACCTAATATTGCCCCCTGGAATTTATCAGATTGAGAAAATATGGGACAAATTAGACAAATAAAAACTTCATCCCCGACGAGAACATTCTTGGAAAAAATAACAGTTTTATGGCTGTCTCTAGCCGCTCTAAATGCCTCAAAAAATTTCTTTTTAATTGGTGCGCTTTGTTTTAAAGGACAAGGAAAATTTTCCGGAAAACCAAGCTCTGCTTTCCCTTGGTGATCGATATA
>JAADGR010000252.1 GCA_013152225.1 Calditrichota bacterium | reverse complement strand
CTTTGGCTGCGGTACAATGATTTCAGTTAAAACTTCCTGCGGCTTGAGAACGGTTTCGTGATGTACATCTTGCTCGGGGAGAACGTATAAATCTTCAAGAGCAATTTGGCGCGGACCTTTGGGACTGTGGATCTGGATTTTTGCACCCAAGGCAATGAGCATCGGCGCTAAATCCGATGGGTGAACAATATAACAGGGGGCGCCGCCAAGAATGGCGTGATACTTGTTTTCTCCGTAAATGGCAAAACAGGTTTCGCCATACTTGCGCAGACAGTGAAAGTGGCGGCTGCGAAAATACCAGCAGCGCGGCCTCTGACAAAGATTGCCGCCGACTGTGCCCATATTTCGCAACTGAATTGTTCCGATTGATTTTGCCGCTTCGATCAACCCTGTCCATTTTTGTGCGGCTTTATTTTCGACAAGATCGCCGAGAAAAGTTGCTGCTCCAATGTGGAGTCCGTCTTTTTCCTCACGGATAAAAGCGAGTTCTTTAACGGACTTTAGGTTAACCAATTGTTCCGGTTTTTCCAGGCCCTCTTTCATGCGCGCCATTGCATCTGTTCCGCCGGCAAACAGGAGAGTTTGGCCTTCCTTTTCAGATAGCAAAGAAGGTATGGAATCCGCGTTTTTTGGATAAATATATTCAAAATTTTTCATGCCTTGCCCTCCTTTCTGCTCTGAATGGCCATCAGCACTTTGTCGGGCGTTATCGGCATCTCGCGAATATGCACGCCGATAGCATTGGCAATGGCGTTTGCAATGGCACCAATACCCGGTATGGCCGGTGGTTCACCCAAACCAATGACGCCGCGCTCGGATTCATCATACATTGTCACATCAAAATCCGGCATTTCCAGAGCACCGGGTATTTTATAATTTTCCAGATTTGCATCGACCATGATGCCAACTTCCGGATCGAGCAGTCGATTTTCATACAGGACATAGCCGATTTCACCAATGATTGCGCCGTTCACCTGATTCTTTGCCGTCAGCATATTGAGTACCAGCCCGCAATCCTGAACTGCGACCATTCTGCGCACATTTACTTTTCCGGTTTCCGTATCCACTTCAACTTGTGCAAACTGGCAGCCTGCTGTGCCACGGGAAGACAGGCCTTCGCCCCAGTGTTCAAGGACTGAAATGGGTTGTCCTTCCAGTAAATTGCAGGCCTGTTTCCAGGTTAGCTTTTTCTTTGCAGCACTGAACTGTTTGTCTTTCAATATCACTTTTTCCGGCGCCACATTGAAATGTCCGGCAACAACGCTGATCAGTTGTTCTTTCGCTTTATCTGCTGCGCGCTTTATTGCCGGAGTAATGGAAGCGACCGTTGTGCTTCCGCCACTGTTTGGTGCCCAGGGATAATCGCTTTCACCAATGAGAGGGGTGACATCGCTAACACCAATTCCCAGTTCCTCAGCAACAACTTCTGCAACGATTGTTCGCGTGCCCACGCCGATGTCCTGTGTGCCGATTTTTACTTCAACCGAGCCATCCGGGTAAATCGAGACAATGGCCTGGGTTTTCTTGTTACCTCCGCCGCCCCAACGACCGGCACCAACGCCAACTCCCCGAACTTTGATGCCTTTGCCGCTGCCGCTTGGTTTGCGTTTTTTCCAACCAAACTTTTCCGCGCCAACTCTGAATTCTTTTTGCCGCGTTTGATTGGGATCATTTTTCAGGCGAAGCTCCAGGGGGTCCATCCCCAATTCATCCGCCAGTTCATCCATTATGGATTCCATAGCAAAATTGGCCTGGGGATGACCCGGTGCGCGCATCGGCGCTCCCGGCCCGGCATTGATGTGCACATCAACGTGATTGACCTTGAAATTCGGAAAATGGTAAATATAGGGTTGCGGAACGCCTGCGCCGCCGCCTATACCGCCGGTACCATAGGATTCCATCTGAAAGGCAGTCAGCGTGCCGTCCTTTTTAGCACCGATTTTAATTTTCTGGATGGATGACGGCCGGTTTCCCACGGCCAGCATTTCTTCTTCTCTGTCAAGCATCAACTTGACCGGTGCGTTCGCTTTTTTGGCTAATTTAATGGCAATCAAATTATAACTTTTCGGCCCGAATTTGCTGCCGAATCCGCCGCCCATATTATGGGTGATGACATGGATTTTATTTTCGGGAATATCTAACGCTTTTGCCGTACCGCTGCGAACTCCATGGACACCCTGGGTAGAATCCCAAAGATAGAGTTCATCGCCTTCCCATTTGGCCACACAACCATGTGTCTCGAAAGATGTATGAACTTGCACGACCATACGATAAGTTCGTTCGAGGATGACTTGCGCTTCTTCAAATCCTTTTTCAATATCTCCTTCGGAACGCTCCCGCTTTCGTCCGAGATTGTTTTCCCTGGCAGTGAAAACTCTCGGTGCTCCCGGCTTGCGCGCCTCATCTTCATTCACAGTAAAAGGAAGGACTTTGTACTCGACATCAATCAGGTCGATGGCTTCTTGTGCAATAGCTTCGCTGACAGCAGCGACAGCCGCCACATCATCTCCGGCGAAAAGAGCCTCCTCTTTAATATCGGTCAATACAGCTTTGACGCCGGGCAGCGCTTTCGCTTTGCTCGCATCAATTTTCAGAATTTTTGCATGGGGATGCGGACTTCTCAGGATTCGTCCGTAAAGCATGCCGGGGAGCTGAATGTCATAGGTGTATTTTGCCTTTCCCGACACTTTTTCGGGACCATCCACCCGGGTGAAAGGCTTGCCCAGGTAGGTCATTTCATCAAGTTTTTTCCAACCTGCCATGAGTTCACCCTCCTATCTTCATCGTTTTTGCAGCATCATCCACGGCTGCGAAAATATTCGGATACGTGCCACAGCGACATAAAGTGCCGGCAACGCCCTGCCTGATCTCATCGGGACTTGGCGAAGGATTTTTTCGCAAAAAGAGCGACACTTGACATAAGAAAACCCGATGTACAAAATCCGCACTGCAATGCATCGTGTTTCACAAAAGCTTCCTGCAGGGGATGCAACTTTTCGCCCGTTGCCAGGCCCTCTACGGTTTCGATTTTTGCGCCGTCGGCATCCATTGCAAAAATGCCGCACGACAGCATGGCTTTTCCGTTCATAATGACGGTACATGCACCGCACTCCCCGCGATTGCAAACACGTTTTGTCCCGGTATAGCCCAATTGGTCACGCATGGCATCAAGCAAAGAAGTTCTCGGTTCAACTTCCAGGGAATGATTTTTTCCATTTACCTGCAGGGAAATTTTGACTTTGCCCGGACCTCGCACCATGGAGCCGTGGGGTCCTGCTTGTTTTCCTTCACCTTTTGCAAAAGATGAAGTGACAGCAGCCGTTCCGACAATTCCGCCGCCAAATCCTTTGATAAAATTTCGCCGCGAAATAGCGGATTTTTGATTTTTGTCTTTCATAGACACACTCCCACTGGTTTATTGAAAACGAATTGCAAATATCAAATTGAGAAGAGTAAGCGCTTGCCTGTAAGATTGACTAGAATGGTGCGAAAATGAGAAAGGTGAATTGTGCGATCAAAATTCATATTGCAAAGAATATAGAAGATAAGGCATACTTTGTCAAGTTGTTTTTGAAATT
>JAADGR010000412.1 GCA_013152225.1 Calditrichota bacterium | reverse complement strand
ACTTCCGGGTGTTAATGTCTTAATCGCCGGAACAGTTCTCGGCACGACCACTGACCGGGACGGTAATTTTTCCATACGTCGTCTTCCGCCGGGTAGCTACACTTTAAAAGTAAGTATGATCGGTTACGAAATGGCCGTACGCAAAAATGTTGTTGTCCTGCCGGATAAAACGACAACATTGCATTTCAATCTCGTCGAATCCGTTATCGAGACGCAGGAAATTTGGGTTACTGCAAACAAAAGAAGACAGAGCATTCAGGATACACCAAACAGTGTCGGCATTCTCACTGCGCGGGATTTTAAACAAAAGAACCAGGTTAACCTTGACAAGTTACTCGAGTACGCATCCGGCGTGAATTTTATCGGTACCCAGATTAATATTCGCGGATCTTCCGGGTTTTCTTACGGTGCAGGCAGCCGCGTTCTTATGCTTGTCGACGGCGTCCCGGTGATGCCCGGCGACAGCGGCGATATCAAATGGGATTTAATTCCGGCAACCCAGGTCGATCATGTGGAGATCATCAAGGGGGCAGGCTCGGCGCTTTACGGAGGCAGTGCGCTCGGCGGTGTTGTCAATGTTATTACAAAAGAGGCATCTTCCAAACCGACAACGAATTTACGTTTTTCGGCCGGAGTTTACGACAAGCCCGCATATCCGGAATGGAAGTGGACGAATCGTCTGCTGCATTATGATGATGTCGATGTCGATCATACCAGACGAATCGGCAAGTCGGATGTTTTTTTTGCATTGGGGCGGCACCAATCCACCGGCTATCGGCAGAACAATAACAATCAGAGTGTTAACGGCTCTTTTAAAATTCATACGCGTTTCAATGGACAGCAAAATCTGACTTTTTCCACAAATTTTCAAGCCGGGAGATGGGGTTCCGGGCTTATGTGGAGAGATCAACGACACGCGCTCGAAGTAAGTCCTGAAGCCGTTGGTGATTATGTTGTTTCCGATAAAATCAGCACGAATGCTTTTCATCATTATGTCGTTAATAAAAATTTCAGTTTAAAAACCAGAATCTCCTATTTCCGCAATTACTGGAAAAACTATTTTCACGACAATATTACCGCTTCCATTGCAAATCGCTACGGCGCGGAAATACAGGGAGATGTGCAGATTTCCGATGAAAATGTCGTTACATTTGGCACCGAGGAAACCTGGGATCATGTTAATTCGGGACTGGTCGGCATTCACGATCAATACGTTTTGTCCGGCTATATTCAGAATGAAAGAAAACTCATCACGAATGTTCTGTTGACCCTGGGTGCACGCTATGATTATCAGTTTGTCGACGTCGGTTTTAATGATTCGGAGTGGAGTCCGAAATTTGGATTGGTCTGGCATGCACAATCGGATTTGACTTTTCGCGCTTCTTCCGGCAGAGGATTTCGCTCTGCAAGCATGTCCGAAAGGTTTTCAGACTCGGTTTATTCCGGCCTGCGGATCATTCCAAATTTGCGCCTCAAATCCGAGACAGCATGGTCGCATGAAATAGGTGTAAACTATATCCCCTCACCCTACTTTTATCTCGATGTCGCCGCATTCGTCAGTAATTATAACGACCTAATCGAACCGGAACCTGATGAAACACAAACGGTTCAATTCATCAATGTGACGCGCGCACGCATTTCGGGCGTCGAGACAAACCTCAAATTTTCGCCCTGGTTTCACAATTTTTCATTCGACATCGGATATACCTACATGAATCCACAGGACCTGGATTTAGATGAAGTTCTCGCCTATCGTTCGCGGCATCTTTTAAATTTTTCAGGGACATACACATTTTCATTTATTGATTTCGGCATGGATTACCGATATGTCGGCCGTATAGAAAAAGTAAAATTGTATCCCATGGACGACCGCGTTGCCCAAAAAGTAATGGATTTGCGCATGGCTGTTCACCACGGCATCTGGACATTTTCAACAAATATCAACAATCTGTTCAATCACAATCACACGCAAATGGAGCGGACAATCATGCCGATCCGGCATTATGTAGCCACTCTTTCTGCAACATTTTAAAAAAATATTTTGAAAGGAGTAAGATCAATGTGGCGCACACTATTCATTGGAGCAATCGTTATGAGCGGAACAATTATGAACGGATGCACGAAAGGCCCTTTCCCGGACAAGGCGCCGGCTGAATACGTTAAAGCCGAATTGAACAAGCTTTCTCCGGTTGCGCTCGAATGCGATCTTTCAGGGCTGTCTGTTGCGGATAAAAAAACGCTGGCCAAAGTTGTTGAAGCAGCACGAGTCCTGGATGATCTCTTTCTTGAACAAGTTTATGTGGATAATCCCAGGATTTTGCAGGAACTGGAAAATTCCGATGAAAATGATTATCTGCAATTATTCAAAATTATGTTCGGGCCGTGGAACAGAATCGACCACGACCGCCCGTTTCTTTTCAAAAAAGAAAAACCGCTTGGCGCCGCATTTTATCCCGAGGACATGAGCAAAGAAGAATTTCAAAATTATATCAAGGCAAATCCCGCGCTCGAAAAAGATTTTACCGGCACGTTTACGGTCATCAAACGCCGGGACGGCAAGTTGGTTGCCGTTCCCTTTCACGTTGTTTACAAAACTAAAGTCGAAAAAGTCAGTAAATTGTTAAAACAAGCCGCCTTGCTGACCGACGATCCGACGCTGAAAAAGTTTCTCGATCTGCGCGCAGACGCATTTCTTACAGATGATTATTTTGCAAGTGATATGGCGTGGATGGATCTTGCCGGAAATCTTGAAGTCGTGATCGGTCCTTATGAAGTATACGAAGATAATCTTTTTAATTACAAAGCTTCTTATGAATCCTTTGTTTGCATTGTCGATCATGAGGAGAGCGCAAAACTGGCGGCGGTTTCAAAATATCTGAAGGAAATGGAAGCCCACCTTCCGATCCCGAATAAATACAAAAACTTTAACCGCGGGTCTTCCTCACCCATCAAAGTTGTGCAGGAAGTTTTTTGCTCCGGCGATACCAAAGCGGGAATACAAACCACAGCTTTC
>JAADGR010000137.1:3126-5008 GCA_013152225.1 Calditrichota bacterium | reverse complement strand
AAAGGTTAAAACAACAAGAAGGATATTTTTGCTCACATTTTTATGTTTACTAATCAGGACGAAATGGTACAGCATGCTCATTGTCAAAAACAAAACAAGCGCATCGCGCAAGACATAAGAGGTAAAAGCTATCAGCGAAGGCAGAAAAAGAGTGAAGCCGCTTGCCAAAAGTGCAATACGATGATCCTCGAACAACTCACGGCTCATTTTATAGACCAGCACACCCGTTAAAATGCCCAGGAATGAATTGACGAGAATAGCCAGCAAGGGAATTTGACCAAAGACGGAATAAAACAGGCTCAGAAAGAACGAGTAGCTTTTAACACTGAGAGAATAAGGGATGTCATAAAAAACGGGAAGATTGCGCGACATATTATCGACAATTCTCATTGCTTGCAAATTATACTGGCCGGCATCAGGCTGATTCGGCAAAAGTGCGGCAAATTCGTTAGCAAAGATAAGCAAAACACGAAATGCGAATGATGACCAAACGAGTTTCTCAAATGTTCCTTTGGAAAAAGGAAATCGAATAACGAGATATAATGCAAATATTGAGATAAAGAGTAAACTTGCCCCGTATTTAAAAGGAAAGAATACAATCGGCAGAATGAATAAAACCGGGATATACGAATTGATGTTCTGTGTCGATATTTTTATCATGAGCAGTAGATATTTAAAGTTCTTTTTGTCCCAAAATATAAATATGAAAAGTCAGAATATTTTTTAAAAGTCCGAAAGATAGCCGGTTCACTACTTTTAACTCATTCCCCATGGTTCTGACAATTTTTAATGGATTTAATCCCGCCTGGCGAACAAGCTGCAAACTTGATTGAACGGTGAAAAAACGAAGATGCGTTCGATCCATGATGCCTTGATCCTGATATTCCCATTTGCCAGATAATAATTTGAGTATGATCTTCCAGTTTTGCACGTTCGGTAAACTAAAGATCGCATATCCGCCCGGTTTGAGAAATGAAGCAAGGCGCTCTGCCGCTCCCCACGGATCAACCAAATGTTCCAAAACGTCGGCCAGCAGAATCAAATCAAATTCATTTTGAGAGAATGGTAATTCGTCTTTGTCAATCGACAGGTTATACACACGATCGAGATTCGTTTCCGCGGCTTTTGCGATCTCGGGAACATATTCTATACCGACTGTTTCCTTGACGTTGAATTTTGATTTAAGATATGCGGACGTTTTGCCGGTGCCGCAGCCAACATCGAGCGATTTCTCGATTTTTATATCGTGCGGGAGCAGCTTGAGCAAATCCGTGCGAATCTGGTCATAGTATGAATTTTTGGTCATGGGGCACGGGGTGTTCCTAGATAAAGTGAATGGCAACCGAAGTTTAGGAAAGCTCATTCTTAACCAAACTTGAATTTATGTCGAAAATCAAAACGCAAACAAAAGTTATGCGACAAGCGATTCCAAGCTTTCCTAAACTTATGTAACAGTTTTTTTTGCCGGGGATTGCTTCCTGAATAGAAAATGCCGCAAAAGCATTTTTTCATCCGAACCCAACAAGAACTTCCAGCTTGCAGCCATGCTCGTGAGGAATATAATCAAAAAATAGACAATCGAAAAATAAAAATCAAAGAAATGCATGGGAACGATCAAAACAATCGTGACGAGAAAGAAACCCAACAGGGTTTGCCAAAAAACAGTGTCCTTCTTTTTGATGACAAAATGCACAAAAGAAAGAAGGGCAATAGTATCCACAAAAACGCGCAAGCTCCAGGCAATGGCCGCGCCCTGAATGCCGAATTTCCCTACAAGCAGCCACAGGACGAGCAGATAAAAAGGCGCTTCAATGAGGTGCAATTTGGCTGTCAGGTCGGGGCGGCCGACGGCCTGAACCATAGCGAATGCAATTTGTCCCGG
>JAADGR010000137.1:0-3024 GCA_013152225.1 Calditrichota bacterium | reverse complement strand
GATCGGAAAAAGAGCGGCGATCAATACGCGTATACCCCGGCTGTAAAGAATCGTCATGCGGCGATTATCCACTCCATGACTGGTGGAGAATGCCGGGAAAAGAACCCTGGATACGGCCGCAGTGATGAGCGTCAGCTTTGTTACCACTTCATACGGCGTTACATAATAGGCCACGGCTGCCACCGAAAGCCAGGCCCCGATGAGGAACCTGTCAAAGTAAACCATAACCGGGCCAATGATGTTGCTTACGGACATCCAGCCGCCGAGACGGAACATGGGCCGGGCAAGGCCGGTGTGAATGGCCGGCTTTTTTTTCAATTCCGGCACAGTATAAAAACAAAAAATAAAATAGAGCACAAGAATGAACAGGCGTCCGAGAGCCAGGAAAAGCACGATATGGTTTAAACGGATCGAAAAGTACGAAACAGCCAGGGGCACTAAAAAAGTGTACAAACCGTTTACGGTGCGGACGATGTTTATTCTCCCGAATTGCTGGTATGCCTCCAGAACGCCGCGAATCCCTGCAGTGCTTGTTACAATCGGGACGGCACATCCCAAAATGATAAATGCCCTCAGGGATTCCTGCTGCAGGTCGGCCGGTATTTTAAGAATGTGCCGTACCAGCGCAGGCGAAATGAGAAATACAACAACCATGGACACCAGGCCGATGAGCAGCATGAACAAAAAGCCCGTCCAGACAATGGCCGGGATTTCATCGGCTTTTTTCCCACCCAATTTTTGGCCGACAAGCATAGTCACCACGCGCCCCAGGCCGAGATCGAACAGTCCGAAATAGCCGAGAACCATCCACGCCAGGGTGAGGACGCCGAAGCGACTGGTGCCGAGATTGTGGATGAGCAACGGGATGGCGAAAATCGCCGCAATCAGCGGCGCAACCTGGCCGAGCAAGTTGTAGATTGTGTTTCGCGCCAGCAAGCGTGTGTGGGTTAATTTATTTACGGAATCACTGCTATTCATTCAAAGATGCTGTTTTTATATTTTTGGCAAGCAAATTTTAAAAATCCGTTTAACCACGAATTTCACTAATGACACGAATTGATTTCTGTAATATTCGTGCAATTAGTGAAATTCGTGGCTCGATTTCTTTGATTTATTATACGCGGTTTACTGCACCATGAATCTTCAAGTATGTGCTACTGTAAATTATTTCAGTATTTCATTCACTTCATCGACATCAAACTCCTCCGGGTCAAAATCATCCCCAACCCATTCCAGCCATTCTTCATATTCCGGGTCTTTCGGATTGGCGAGAATCTTAAGCATATCTGCATAGCCCCACACGCCGCCACAGTCCTCGGGCGGACAAGCGCGTTCGCCTTCAAGACAAACGGGGTATTTGGTGTTGGGATCAGGCGACAAAACTTTTTCTACTCTCACCTCATGCTCCCAGCTATCGCCAAAATCATATTCGTAGATAAGCTTACTTCTCACCCGGGTGAGCAATTCATCCAGACGAACTTTTGTTTCATCTTCTATGGGTTCAAAATCATCCAGAGAAGGATCACCATAGTAAATGCTATCATGGATGAATTGATGTAAATGGGCATCGTACCATCCCATAACATCCTGCAAAACATCATGCAGGTCCGACAACTTGATATCACTCCTGATCTGGATTCTTCTCCATATCGGGGGATCGCTTCCCAGCAAAGTGATTTTTAGCTGGTAAATTTTTTTGGGCGTTGTTTTCTTAGCCATGAAATCCTCCTTTTTTCAAGTTTTTATATAATTATGCAGTTGTTTCAACTATTGCAAAATCACGATAGTCATCGGAGTGTAATCCCTTTATGGATTGCACTGCGGCGCATAAAGGCGCCGCACTCCTCGCCGAAAAGATATTTGTTCGAGTTATTTGCATACCACTTTTAGCAGGATCATTAGAAATTTATTTTCATAGTCATTTGCAATTCCGAGCGATACACCGGCGATTTCAACATGCTGCCTGAAAATTGCCCTTTGTAGCTTTCATAAAAGTAGCTGATTTCTATAAAACTGTTGCGTACAACCTCATAGCTGCCGATAACGCCGAGTAATAATGTCTTTTCGCGAATGCCCTGCAAAAAACCAACATACTGCGGATCGGCCGGAAAAATATGCGGCCTGAAAATGCTGCCGCCCACATTCCGGTTTTCTGTGTTGGCGCCGTGGCGTATGACCTCAAACTGCGATTTAAAAAGCAGCCTGCGCGAAGTGCGGTAGCGCAGCTCGCAAAACAGGTCATCCGCATTGGGGCCGATCCAGTGGCCGAGGTTTGTGGTGAAATGGCGATAGCTGGTGATATCCTCTTTGTGCGTGTAGGTATAGGGCCGGACGCGGGCGTATTCCAAATGCACATCGAGGTTGGGGATGCCGAAAATATCCACGTGATGAATGCCGAGAAGGTAAGCATATTTGTTGCCGTAGAATCCGCTGCCCAGTTTGCCGGTGGTAAGATCGTCGATGAACAGCTCGCCATAAAGTTTTGTGTTGGGAATGATTTTCAATTCGAAATCCAGCCCCATTGTTGCATTGTCCCGGTCGCCGAGGTAATGTTCGGCGGAGCGGAAAAACATCATTGGATTCAGATAAGCCGGTTCAAATTTTCGACCGGCAAAAACGATCGTTTCATGCAAACCGATGTCCAATTGTTTTATCGGCGAAAATTCGAGACGATGGGCGGCGAGATATTTCTCCTGCGGATCACCATAAAAATAGTTGGCCGTATAATTTTTCAGGAAACCCATCATGCTGGTAAACCGGACTCGTTTTGCGCTATACTGAAGTTTGATCAGATCATAACTTGTCGGATGATCGGACAGCGCCAATTGGCCGTGGTAGCCGGGGCCCCAGCGATTTTTATCCTTGCCAAACTGGAAATTGAAATATTTCCACGTATAAACCAGGTAAGCGACGGTTTCGTCATGGTACATATAATTGCCGTGGCCCTGGGCAAAACCAAGTCCTTCAGCGGAAAAATTTTTGCCGTGAGGATAGGTTCTCGTTCCCCACTCTTTTGTATCGCGA
>JAADGR010000439.1 GCA_013152225.1 Calditrichota bacterium | reverse complement strand
AAGGAGGAGCAGCGAACGCTCAATGGCATGACGCTTTTTCCCAACTTTATTAATAACAACTTGCTTCTCATTCTCCGGCAGCGCCGAAAAATTATTAGCTTTGCTTTGCAAAAAGTTCGCTTCGGCCTCGATTGTCATTCTTTGAAAATCGAACAGTTCCACATCGGCTAAAACAGGAGAAATAAGGGATTCAGACAAAGCATCCAACTGCGCCTTTTTTTGTTGCAGGAATGCAAAATCGCCGTTCAAATTTTTCGCATTCACATTGTATTGCCAATGTGTCAACGTCTTTCCCGTCTGCCGGTTTATCAGGCAAAGATGCAATTTCTGATCATCCACTCCATTGATGGAAAAATTTGTTTTTATTTTCCCAGTCCCCGCATCAATGAAATTCAGAGTTGTGGTTGCGACATCCTCCGGTGTTTCAACTCTCGTTTGCATCAACAGAGGTGTATCCGTCAAGCCTCCACCAACAGAAATTTCCAACGAATTTTCACCCAGCAATGCTGAAATCGAGCTTTTCATTTCAGGCTTTTTCTTTTGCAGATTAAAGGCCTGTTTTTTCAGCCTTTTCGGTTTTACGTATCCGCTGCGGCGAGAATCCCCGCGCCAGGTCGCCCACAGGATGTCCTTTTTCCTGCTTTTCTTTTCCGCTTCAAACTGAATGAGTTGACCGGGACTTTGCGTCATCCAGTACAATTCGAGTTTGCCGTCGCCATCCAGATCACCAACCGTTGGCGAGCAGTTTCCGCCGCCTTTTTGCAGAATAGTCTGCACCAGTTCGCCGTGAGTGTTTAAAATGAGAATTTTATTACCCGAACGGATACCTTCGATGAGTTCCACATTCCCGTCGCCATCCAGATCAGCGATGGCCGGCGGGTAAAACATGCCATGCCCGGAAAAACTGCGAGACCACTTGCGCTTGCCATGTGGATCGATGCAGTAAATGCTGGTAGATTTATCAACTACTAAAATTTCCGGGACGCCATCCTTGTCAATGTCCGCAACAGCCAGCGGCCCGTAGCCGTGCATCGTCGTGGGTGATTCCCAAAGCACCTTGCCTTTCATTCCATCAATGGCGATGACGGCGGAATTGGCGCAGACTTCACTGCGGGTAATCAAAATCTCCATGGTTCCGTCGCCGTCAATATCGGCGATTAACGGCAATGAGCGACCAAAATAGCCGTCGCGCTCGATGTGCCAGATATAAGCGCCGTTATGGTCAAGACAGTAAATTCTTTGCAAATCAGTACCGTAGACGATCTCAGGAAAGCCGTCGCCGTTCAAATCGCCGACCGCCGGCGGCCCAGCCTGCGGGTCGGATTTGAATTTCCATTTCAGTGAACCATCCCCACGAATGCAGTACAACCAACCCGATTTGCTGCTTGCCAGGACTTCGAGCCTTTTATCCTGATCCACATCTGCGAGGACGAGCGTATAACCGATGGGGCTGTTCGCAGGAAAACGCCATTTTTCTTTTCCCTGTGCTGAAATGCAGTGAATCATGCCGCTTACGGAAGCAACGACAATTTCGCTTTTACCATCGCCATCCAGATCACCGACGGCCGGATTGCATCCGACCGGATCACCCAAATCGTATTGAAAGACAACCGCTCCCTGGGCGTCGATGCGATAGAGTTTTCCCTCGGCGCCGGTTACGATAATATCCGTCGGATTCTTTTCATCGGGAAAAAGTACAGGACTGCCGCCGCCGTTTTTTCCGATATCAAAAGACCAATTCTTTTTTAAAAGATCAGCGGCAAAAACTGTCGAAGAGAAAGTGGCAATAAAAAGGACAACCAGTATGAAACTTTTAATCTTTAATGTTTGTTGAGCGAACATAATGTGGTTCCTATTTTTAGAATGAGTTTATTTTTCAGTTTCTCCACTCTTTCGGCAGGTGGAGTAGCATAACATTCAATCCATGAAAAGAAAATTTCAATGCCCCTCATGAATAATAGGTTGCGTATTTCTCCATAGCGTCCATCAGTGCTTTTATGTTCTCCAAAGGTATGCCCGGGTACAAATCGTAAATCATCATCAGTCCTCCTCTTGGGCTTGCTAATTTTTCAACCTCTTCTTTGATCAAATTGTCGATTTGTTTCGGTGTACCCCGAGCGGTGATATTCTGTCGATCAATATCCAGATCAATACACGTGCGACCGGCAAACTTGTCAGCAATCCAGTCTATGCCGTTCACCAGATCCTGGAGATTAATCACTTCGACCCCGCCATCAATTAAATCGTCGGCAAGCGTACGAATGTCACCATCCGAATGCATGTGAACAATACAGCCCTTTTCCCGAGCCGGCTTCATAAGTCTCTGGTAAACGGGTTTTATATACTTTCGAAAACTTTCCGGCGAAAGCATAGGGCCCACCTGCATTCCCAAATCCTCGGGATAGCTCATCATATCCGGCTCAAGTTTCAGCCATTTGATCACATACTGATAATTGAAATTCTCCACCATTTCTATCAGTTCAAAGAGTTTAGGTTCTTCGTCGATCATGTCAAAGATTAAATTCTCGTAACCACGAATGTCCTGCAGGCGAAGAAATGTATGGCCGTGGGAGAGTCCGCCGCGGACCAGTTCACCGTTCTCTTTCTGACGCTTAACCCGAGCCTGAATGTTCTGCCAGTCAATGGGAAAAGTTCCATCAGTCTTATCGGGATCAGGAGGTGTATACTCGTCGAATTTGCTCCAGTCATCCAAAGGATGCTGACGGACTGAGCCTGTAATCCCGTTATCGGTTGTTTCCCAGAGACAACCCCATGGATCTGTATACGGCTTATCTTTTCGTTGATTCAGGTCATAACGAGGGAAAACTTTTTCCTGTCTGTGGAAATCCGGAAAGAGAAATGGATGCGCTTCTATCAGATATTGCAAGGCGTTCTGATCGTAATGATGCCAACATGCGGAGTTGATTGCGAAGATCATTGGGATGTAATCAGGGCGCTCGAAACGAATCGCCATAAGTATGTTATCGCGTAAAGTCATTTATTTCACCTCACGATGCCGAAGGTT
>JAADGR010000305.1 GCA_013152225.1 Calditrichota bacterium | reverse complement strand
CCCCTTTGGAAGATAATAAGGGCAACGACACTATCATCCGCTTTAGTCGTAAAAACAAAGAGCAGTACGTCATGACCGAAGTCGATGGCAAGGCCACCGGCTGGACGGCACATTACATCGACAAAAATTGGGTTGTCAGCGAAGCACCGAAAAAAACCGTGAAAAAGAAAGCGGCAAAAAAGAAAGCCGCAAAGAAAAAAACAGCGAAAAAAAAGGTGGCTAAATCCAAATAAAAAACATGATGAAACAGAATCAATAACGTTCACCACAAAGACGCAGTTGTAGGGTGGGCATGTTTTTTTGCCCACGCGGATACAACAAAATCACCGCGTGGGCACAAACTACGTGCCCAAGCTACCGGACTATCGTGTGGATTGTGCAGAAAGTCCCATCAAAAACTGTAGATAGCCATCCTCATCCCAAGGCCGCCCACCCAGCGCCTGATATCGAACAACGCCTGCCGGATCAACCAGATAGGTTGAAGGCAGACCGCGGGGTTTCCAGGCCTCAGTAACCTGACCATCAAGATCCATAAGCGACACAATATCCGGAGCCAACAGCCCCAAAAAAGTAAATACGGTATCTTCGTCTTCCGCTGTATTGACGATGGCAAATGTCAGTGGTAATTTTTTGAATTTTTCCACCATATTCTGAATGGCTGGCATTTCCCGTCGGCAGGGACCGCACCAGCTCGCCCAAAAATGCACGAAAATCCAACGGCCTTTTTCCTGTTCCAGACTGAAAGGGTTACCGTCAATATCATTTAATTCCAAAGGCGGGGCAGGATAAGCGGCAATCGATAAAATTCCTTTGGGAACAAGCAATGCCGAAGGGCTATCCTCTGCCCATACGAAACCACTGATCAACATGCAGCAGATAATGCTAAACGTATTACACATTTTTTTCATGGTGATTTTATCGCCCCTGCTGCATCTGCACATTGTAAATTATTCACTGTTGCAACCACTGGCTCAGTATTTTCCCCCAACCCAAATTGGGCTCGCAATGAAAAAATCGCCGTTGTTTTTCGCAAAACAATGTTACCGCCTTCTTTTTCATCTGCATAAAAATTTAATGTCTCGGGTAACAGCATCCAGCGAAATGTGGATTGAGAGGCCAGAGGAATATTCATCTTTTTCCATAACGGCGGCCATTGTGAGCGCGGTATTCTCTGAAGCTTCCCATCTTGGGACACAAACTCCCAGTTAGCCAAGTCCAGTTGCAAAACATCATTGCGCTTGTTTTTAATGCTCGCGGTAAAAAAACAATACGCAGACAGTGTCTCAATCATACTTGCGGGAAATCCTCGTGCCTCAAAAAAGGCGGCCATTTGCTCTGTGCTCCAGGGAAACAACTGTAACCGCAACTGTGCATTTTCAAAACCTGGCGGTGGTCTTTCATCCTCGGCATACAAGATACCTATGGGGAATAAAGACAGCCCAAGCGCCAGCGTCAGAAGCACCCTGAGAATAACCTGCCGCATAAAACACACCTGTATTGTTGAGATTCACAATTATTATCAGCCATGGAACTCGGACTTCGTCGGACGAGTCAAACCCTACGGTTGGTTGCAAACTGACCGCAGGAGAATAATGCCAGTATAACGTCAAAATATTGTTTGGTTTGCCCGAATTTTGACAGCCTCTTCAGTCAAAAGGACACGTTCATAGCGTATCCGGCTATACAATATCTGGCATACGGTTTGCATCTTGCAATGGTGAATAAGATTCAATTTTATAAAAACTGACTCTATACTGAAAACAAAGTTTTATCGTTTGTGGCCGTATCGGGTATGGCACATTCAGTCCATAATCAGACGAGTTACCACACGAAGTATAGGTCCATAAAAAGTCAATATTAATACGGGCTTTCAATAGCCTACCAGCGTCCGATACCAATAATGGACACTGCAATTTCTTGAGAGGACGAGATCATGCCTATTTTTGAGCACTACCAGTCCCGGTACGAGCAGGCGCAGGAAGAGGAGATGTCACTTCAGGAATACCTGGACCTGTGCAAAAAAGAACCAACAACCTATGCCACTGCTGCCGAACGCATACTCACTGCCATTGGTAAGCCCGAAATGATCGATACCCGGCAAGATCCACGCCTGAGTCGCCTCTTTTTTAATAAGCTCATCAAAATTTATCCCGCCTTTAAAGATTTTTATGGCATGGAAGACACCGTCGAGCAGATCGTTTCGTTCTTTCGGCACGCGGCACAAGGCCTGGAAGAGAAAAAACAAATCCTGTATTTGCTGGGGCCGGTGGGCGGCGGCAAATCATCTTTAGCAGAAAAACTGAAATCACTGATGGAACAACAGCCTTTTTATGCCATAAAAAATTCACCGATGAATGAATCGCCCTTGGGGCTTTTTTCACCCGATGAAGATGCACGTATTCTGGAAGAAGACTACGGCATCGCAAAGCGTTATCTCAACGGCATCATGTCTCCCTGGGCCGTAAAACGCCTCCATGAATTTAACGGTGACATTACGCAATTCCGGGTTATCAAACTTTACCCATCAATACAACGTCAAATCGGTATTTCCAAAACCGAGCCAGGCGATGAAAACAATCAGGATATTTCTTCACTCGTCGGCAAGGTGGACATTCGCATGCTGGAGAAATTTAGCCAGGATGATCCGGATGCCTACTCCTACTCTGGCGGACTCTGTCAGGCCAACCAGGGGCTCCTGGAATTTGTTGAAATGTTCAAGGCACCCATCAAAGTATTGCACCCCCTGCTCACGGCGACTCAGGAAGGCAATTACATGGGTACCGAGGGTATTTCCGCGCTGCCTTTTAATGGCATTATTCTCGCGCACTCCAACGAGTCCGAATGGCTCAGCTTCAAAAACAATCGAAACAACGAAGCCTTCCTTGATCGTATTTTTATCGTCAAAGTGCCTTATTGCCTGCGTGTTTCTGAAGAAATTAAAATTTACGAAAAACTGTTAACCAACAGCTCGCTCTCCGATTCTGCCTGCGCACCCGGCACATTGAACATGATGGCGCAATTCGCCATTCT
>JAADGR010000508.1 GCA_013152225.1 Calditrichota bacterium | reverse complement strand
CCGGCAATGGAGTAATATTCAGCCCGGAAGGTAGCTTGAAACTTTTTCGTACACCGTTAGAATCCAGCACGTAAACAGTGCCGCCCTTTTGCGAGGATGGCTGTGAAAATGCAAGAATCGTACTCTTGTTCGCGGCGAGCGCCCCGACCGATTGTCCGGTCAATTCTTTCACTGCCGTCCATTTCCCTGATCGAAAAACAGCAAGTCCTGCATCTGTTCCTGCATAAACATCGCCATGAGCCGTTACGGCAAGCGAAAGGATATTATTGTCCTGCAGCCCGTCTTTGGTGGAATAAAAAGTGCGCTCCTCCTGCAAAAAAGTTCCGATCTGCATAGATGCAGCAAAAACGGTTGTCGCAAAAAGTGCCGCTAAAAGAAAAAGACGAAATCTCATTCCGAACTCCTCTGTTTGTTTTGGATAAATTGAACTTAGAATATGGAAATTAACAAAACAAATTGTTGCTGAAAAATAAACCTCAATATCAGATGGGAAAAATAAGAAATAGCAGCTAAACTGAATCTCCCTTCTCCGGTATCCGTTTTCCGGTCTCCCTTCTCCGGTGTCCTTTCACCGCAGCAACAGCATTTTCATCGACTTGCTCTGACGGCCAATTTTCAAACGATAGAGATAAACGCCGCTTGCTGCTTCCCGATTTTCCACAGTGCGACCGTCCCATTTCACGACGTAATTTCCTTCATTTTGAAACTCGTTGGTCAGAACATCGACCAATCGGCCCTGCATGTTGAATATCCTGACAGAAACATAACCGGGATGGTCGAGTTTATAATGGATATTTGTGCTGCTGTTAAAAGGATTCGGAAAATTTCTAAACAGCGTAAACATCTTGGGGACTCCATCAGCAGGCGAAACAAAAGACGGCGTTGGATAGACGGGAAGGTCGATTCGTGAAGCAAAGTTACCGCCGATATAAACTGTGTTTGTCGCCACTTGCGGATTGGAGCGGTCGTTCGGGGCGTTTGCAGTGTTGGGATTCACCTCGTAGCGCGGATAATTGCCGGATGAAATGCACACTTTGATTTTATGCCCGGAGTTAAAAACGATTGCTGTGGGTGGGAGTTCGATCTCAAGAGAATCCGTTGCACCCGGCGTTAAAAGCGTAACATCCTCCGGAAGGACACCCCTGCGGAAACGGGCGCGCTTTATGCCGTCCGTAACCAGCATTTCGCGGCCGTCGGGATAGACATCGATCAATTTAAGAGTGAAATCCGTGTCCGGACGGTTGCTGGAAATATACAAGGTGCTTCTGACATTTCCTTCAACACGAAGCGGATGGACCAACACTTTGCTCTCAAAACCGAGAACATCGTCCCGTGTATTTACCTCTCGCTGGTCATAAGGCCCCGCGTCAATGGTCAGATTATTTCCGCCGACCGTGGGAACAGGGTGTTGGGGATCAAATCGAAAAGAGAGATCACTGTCCTCAGTGGGTTTTGTATCGGCGAGCCGATCGGAAGGGGTCAGATATAAAGTCTGCTCAACAATTTCAGGGGGTGGCCAGGTGTCGGAGTGAATCCATTGGCAGCCGATCTCATTCTCCTTGTCCGGATCGCCCATCAGGTAATAAACGACATCCGGTTTGTCGATGACGCCGTTTTGCGTTCCACGCAGCCAGTGATCCAGCCATGGCAGGACATAGTTTTCCACATCGTAAGACGCATCAGGATATTGCAATTGCCCCACCTGTGACCCGGAACCGATTTTTGTGTGTGTCCATGGACCCATAAGCAGTTTTTGCGGAGCAACACCCGGTCTGGAATGTAAACTTGCAAAAGCCGTTACCGGGCCTTCTGAAAAACAATCATACCATCCGCCAATGTGCAGGATGGGAATTTTAATTTTGTCGGTGCGGGTAAGCAGGTTCATCTTTTCCCAAATCGAGGTGTAATAAGGAAACTGCAAAAAGTAAGAAATCATATATTGCGAACCCTGACCGGCAGTCCAGTTTTCCGGCAGCGATTTTCGGAATTCCCCGCCGGGATAAACGACTTGATTGTAAAAATCCGTAGGAGCAACGATGGCAACCGCACAAACGAGGTTGGGATGCAGCGCTCCCACAGCCCGGTAGGTCGTTATCCCCGACGCCGACGCACCGAGTTCACCAATCTTGCCGTTACACCAGTTTTGCTGCGTCAACCACTCGATGGTATCATAGCCGTCCTGCAGCGCACCCCAGCCATCGGTGACAAAAACCGAATCCGTGCCCTCGGAAGCATAGCGGCCGCGCAAATCCTGTGTCACGTAAGCATAGCCCATAGCCTTGAGCAATTTAATAGTTGAATCACTCAGCTTGTCGCTTGTTTTATTATACGGCGTGCGGTAAAGAACAACCGGATGCGCTGCATCATCATCAGGCCGATATACGTCCGTTGCCAGCTTTACGCCGTCGCGCATGGGCACCATGTAGGTTTCCTGGAGTTGACCGGCGAAAATGATACTATATGAAAAGAATAAAACAAGGAAGGAATACAAATATTTTTTCATGAGATGAGACCTGTGCTTGAACAATATGGAAATTTTTCAAACACAATGTATCTGACCAGGAGAAAAATTGCAAGGATTATCTTTAGCGATGGGTAAGATGTCGTATATTAAAAGTGTTCTGAAAAGTGATGTCTATCTAACCTTACTCAACTTATGAAAAAATAGTATATATGCCGGCAATATGCAGATTTAATTTTATGCCCGGATAACGCCATTTCTCAGTGGCGAAGGATGAGAATGCACTTAAGCCACAATTTAGATGAAGGCTTTGAGAAGGCACCGAAGTAACCCATTAAAAAAGAGCCCTTCGTCCACTGAAGAAAAATGTTGGGCGAAATAACTAAAGTTGCTTTATTTAGACCCACTAGAAATCACTGAAAAGTGATGGCCTTTAATTCATCTTTTAACTGTGATAATTCTTGTCTGGTTTTGCTGAGAAAATCAAACGAAGGTTGAATGGCTTCGTTCCTGATGTCGTTAGCAATCTTTTCTAGGTTTTTTGCTTTATCAGATGAATTGCGAAAATAGTCC
>JAADGR010000407.1 GCA_013152225.1 Calditrichota bacterium | reverse complement strand
TTCCCTTCCATTGTGGCCCGATGCGGCTGCCGACATCAAGCGCTCTTATTTCCGCAAGGGTCATCTCTGAAATCTTTCCCGGCGTATCACCGACCGTGTACTCGTTGATTCCTTTATTGTGACAACTGACATAGTGATGATCTTTGGTCATACGAACGTCAATCTCCACAAAATCAACGCCCAAGTCGATCGCCTTTTGGTAAGCCGGAATTGTATTTTCCGGAATGTTGAGATGCGCACCACGATGAGCGACGACATAGACCCCGCCGTGTTTGGGCGGCTTGAGAGGCAGCACCTTTTTGGCAGAACATCCGTTAATAGAAACGACAATTGCTAAAAATGATAATAATATGAGTTGTTTCATTTCAATTTCTCCTTTCACAAAAGTCAATTAGCTCTACAAGATAGTCCTTCTCAGCACCATCCACACTCCAATCAATGGTCTGCTGCCCGTCGTTCGCGGACAACCCGTCGCTTTCCATAATCATAACGCCTCCTGCGGTCTTCTTAAGCTTCAGAAAATACTATCTTTCTACAACAAATTCAACTTTGCTTTTTAATCGACAACTATACCATCATACTCTGTTTCAAGTGTCTCTCTGATTATCGCTTCATAGCTTTCACAATCCGAGGCACTCTGTGTGGTAATATAAAACCTTGCTACCGATTTTTCATTGGTTGCAATTCTAAAATATCCTGAAAACCATCGATCCGGGTCTTTAATGGCAAATGTATCGATATTAATGCCATACAGCACCAGAATCCCTTCAAGATCGATGCCGTCCTTTGTGTGGGATATCGTCTCCGCCCGCAGATCAGTAAAACATTTTATGATCGCATCAAGCCCACGATTTCTGGTATCATCATCAGGAAATTTGTAGTTCATTTCACCGGTAGAATGGATACTTGCCTGTAAGTTAATAATATTATTTAAAATTTCCTTGTTCTCTTTTAATACTTTTAAAAATAACAGGGTCGTTAAGATATTATTCTCGGCGAAATAGGACAGAGAATCCATTTTCATCAAGTGGTAAAAATGTCCTGATTCCTCTGCTGCCAGATGAGCACCGATTTTTCTCATATACTCCTTAATCTGCGAATGCCCGTTTCTGAAAAGTCGAGGAGTGGCTCCTAATCTTTTCCACTCCGATAATGCGACAGGATTAATCTTCGGATCCGCCAGAATCTTTACCTCCCAAGCCCTATCCCTTCCATCCACTGTATGCAGAATTTGAACCATGGCAAAACCGGCACTCAAAAGGCCCCTCCCTGTCCCAAAAACAATTCTGTCACCATCGCCATCCAAGCCAATAATGGCATCTGCATTTATCTTTTTTGCCAGTTTAATATTATCATTCATTTTACCAATACTCGTTGGATTGGGCGAACCGGAGGGAAATAAACCATCAGGTATAAGGTTCAGAGGTTCAATTTTTATTCCCATTCTATAAAAAGCCTCATAAACTTCCGGCCCTGCCGACCCATTCATACCGTCCAGCACTACTTTGATGCCTAACAAATCATCGGGCGAGATTCCTGCCGCCTGAATTGAATAAGTAATATATTCATCTCGAAAATCGACAAGATGCAAGTTTCCTTTTTCCTTTGTTGTCCTTAGCTTTTGCTTGCTATGATAGATATTTCTGATTCGCGCAAAGCCTCCCTGAGGACCGGCATTCAGGCCAATGGCGCGAACTCCCGGAACAGTAATTTTTACACCAATGTAATTTGACGGATTGTGCGAAGCCGTAACAGCAAAACCCATTGTGCCGGGGTGCGTTTGCGATATTTTGGCTGTCGTAAAATAGCTCTGAGGTGTGCTAATGGGATCGGTGCAAATATACACGTTAAAACCGCATTTAACAGCTACATCGACGCCCCAGTTAATGACGCTCGCACAGCCGAGTCTGGCGTCACGTGAGAAATACACGGTATCTACACCCAATGCCTGCCCATAAATTAACGAGGCTTCGAATAGCCTTTTAATTTCAGATTCGGTAAATTCATTTACTTCCCATCTCGCATCGTATGCTTTTATAGGATCATTCTTTTTCACTCATTTTTCCTTTGATAGATTCAATTTACTCAAACGTATTTTCCACACCTTTAATTAATCTACCGTTTTTTCCGATTAATTTTTATGATACTATCAATCATGTAATCCAACGCTTGCCGCGTCTGCCGGGGATGGATAGGCAGCGTCACCAATTGCTCACCTACTTTTTCTGCATTTGGAAATTGTCCTCGCTTGAAACCACGTCGCCGGAATGCGCTACTCCAATGTAACGGGATATAATGAAAACCAATCTTTATGCCATATTCATACAGCATGGTATAAATAAAATCTTCTTTATTCATCCCATATTCGTCTGCATCAATCATTATCGGATACAAATGAAAAACGTGTTTATTGTCAGGCATAACTTTTGGTAACGTTAATCCTGCCACATCTTTTATACCCTCGGTGATATATGCAGCGTTATCAATGCGACGTTGATTCAACATATCCAGTTTTTTCAACTGTTCAATGCCAACTGCTGCCTGAATATCGGTCATGCGGAAATTGTAACCGGTATCGTCAAAATCCTGCCACCAAAATTTTTTGCCCATAGGAAATTTCTTTTCGTCTAATTTGCAGTACTTGGTGCTGTTCCCATATACTCGTGTGCAATGGGACCGATACAAAGCGATGCGCTCAAAGACATCAGGATCATCAGTAACAACCATTCCACCTTCGCCAAGTGTGGAAATATTTTTCTGTTCATGAAAGCTAAAACAGCCGGTAAAACCAAAAGAACCGGCTTTACGTCCCTTGTATTCTGCACCAAGAGCATGGCATGCATCTTCAATAACAGCGAAACCATGTTGTTTACTCAGCCCCATAATTTGGTCCATATCACATATTTGGCCATACAAATGCACAGGAATGACGGCCTTGGTATCCGCTGTCAATTTTTCCTCCAGCTTTTGCGGATCGATATTATAGGTAACAGGATCGATATCAACAAAATCTACCTCTGCGCCCAACGTGGCCGG
>JAADGR010000353.1 GCA_013152225.1 Calditrichota bacterium | reverse complement strand
TCAACCTTTTTCGCCGCCGTCGCAGGTTACGGACATAATAATTCAACAGCAGCGACGTCTTTCCCATGCCGGAATCCGCCAGAATGATGAGGTAACGATATTCTGTCGGGTGATAAAGGTAATCATAAAGTAACTTGAAAACATTTCCTCTTGGATTCACAACGTGGCGTTGATCTTCGCCACCGGACGGATCGAGGCTTTGACAATCGGGATCGATATAGTGTCGCGTCGCCTGATACAACACGCCTGCATCGTAAAGCTCTGCTCCCACCCGTTTCTGCAAAGAACGTTTATTTCGTCGATCGCGATACCATGGCAAGAATTGTGTGAAAAATACCACGAGTACGGATGTGAACCCGGCCAATGCAACGCCAATACCACCGATGAGCTTTACCCATTCAAGCAACGTCGGGTTAATGATTGAAACGGCTGTAGAGTCCGGCATTGTGTGCTTACCTCAATAAATGAATAGCCAAATAACCAGCGCAGATGATGGTCAGGAACGTACGGCACAAACGGAATCGTAGACGTCGATGCCGTTGTAACAGGTGCCATTGCTGAAATAGATAGCCCATGCCCGCGACGCGCGTTTAACTTTGTCGCATGTCCAAATCCATCGCTGCCGTTTGTCAAAAATCGGATCAATATACAAGTCGCCGTTCCTTTCCGTACGCTCCATCAGGCTCATCGCCTCTTCCAATGTTGGCAGACGCCAATCCGTATAGCCGGCGAATGCGTTCCAATTGAGTTCTTGAACGCGCTTTTTGGCTTTATCCAAAGTGCTCACCAAATCTGGTGAACCATTCTGTTGCCAAAGGAGACCCGTGGTGCGGTCGCGCACCAAAAGCTGGCCGCGCCGCCGCAGTTTTTCGTAACGATGACGCATACCGTGTCCTTCTGTATTCCAAAGGGAATCAAAAAATCCACGCCTTTTTAGCATCGTTTTCACGTCGTTCTCTGACAGCGTGCGCGGTGTGCTGCGCAGCGGGAAAATGACGTTTTTTATCTCATCAATAGCGTTTTTTTGCTTTTCTAACAGATCGAATAATTTTTGGCCTCAAGTGCTCATTTTGAATAGCATGAAGAACTTTGCCGGTATCCTCGTGCTTTAAGCGGGTGTGCTTTAAATCGCGAATTAAGGCAAGCTGCGTCGCCGCGTACCGAGGGATATTATCCTCTACTTCCTCCGGCTCGACATCAAGATATTCGCGGTAATCGCGGACATACCGGCGTATCGTCGTCTCGGATCGCTGCAACTTTTGACACAATTCAGAAAGTGGAACGAAATTGTTTTTATTCCCCATAATAACACTCCGTTTTAAATAAAAATAATTGAAAAGACGAAAAGAAGCAAGCGGAATAAGGCCGTGCAAAAGCAAACGGTTGCCAGGGTTTGTATTTCCAATAATTTCGAGTGATTGCAGCTTTGCTTTTATCTGGTCAAATTAATTTCAGCCATTATCATCTTTCGCTGTCAATTTTTTGACCCTCGTATTTCCTGTTAATGATTTCATCTGGGTAATGGCAATCTGATTCAACTGCCTCAGCCGGTCGCTTTGCGAAAGCTTTTGACGAATCAACACTGCGTTTATACTCTCAAGGTTGGATAATACGACCAATTGTTCAAGGGCCGCGGTGTCGCGTATATTACCGGACGCATCTGGATTTTCTTCCCGCCATTCCTTTGCGGTTTTCCCGAACAGCGCCATATTCAGAATATCTGCCTCAGAAGCATAAATGAAGTTGATCTGTTGTTTGGTAAGTTCCGGTGGAATGAGATTTTCTTTAATTGCGTCTGTGTGGATTTGATAGTTGATTTTTGAGATTGTTCGCTGTAAATCCCACTCTAGTTTTAAACGACTGTTTTCTTCATCTTTCAGGCGTTGAAATTCTTTAATAAGGTATAGTTTGAATACAGGACTAATGGCTGAACCAAACTCAAAGGCGATATCTTTATGGGCATAAGTACCCCCGTACCGGCCGGATTTGACAAACATGCCAATGGCGTTTGTTTTTGCAACCCATTGTCCCGGACTTAATACAAAACTTGGCAAACCGGCCTGCATTTTAAAGTGGTCAAATTCGACCACTTTAAAATTCGGGTTATTCATTTGCTCCCATGTTCCCAGGAATTCAAGCGTTGTCCTGCTTCGAATCCAATTCTTAATGATATCAGCAGCTCTCGCATCACCCTCTTTTGCCTTAGCCATGTCGGTAATGCAAATATAGTCATTTTCATTTGCAGTAATAATTGAAATGTTAACATTGATTACCTGAATACTTCTGGTTTTTTTTGTCATGTTTCAATTAGCTCCTTTTTCTACAGGAATACAGGTTTACCTAACTTTCAAGCTTGGTAAACCTGCATCCTTTTTAAGAATATCAAAGACCGGATTATCTGCTTCTTGCTGCCCTATTCGTTCGAACGCTTTTATTCGCTTTTCCAATTTGTGTCTAAATTTTTCCAGGCCGCCAAGTTCAGTGCTGTAATAAATAGCACGATAGTTTGCGATATCAAACGGCATAATTACAAAACAGGTTTTCTTTTGTTTATCCCTAGTCCCTCAACCGGTCTTGACTTCACGAGTTTTAAAAACAAGTAAATCATTCAAATCATCAAATATCAGAATATTTTGTGCGTATTATCCCATGGGCACAAATCCCGTTCGCCTTTAAACACAAAAAGGCATACCGCTCTGATCATTTTGTTATTCGGTATGCCTTGTTTTTTTCACGCCTGTCTCCCAAAATAAGAAAGGTCTTTTATTTGCATAAATAGTAATAAAATTAGAGATTAAAAGCAAATGACTTTTCATCCATTTATGAAAACCTTTCAAATTGACTGACAAGACGCCTGAATACGTGAGAGAAAAAAAGTCGTTTTATTTGCCGGGGATTTTAGAATCATTCAAAAAGAACTTGGCGAGCAGACATTGTTTGCTAACGAATAATGTTTATTGTAAAAGTTTTGTTGAATATCCAGCCCTGCTCTCATCTTGTACCGGACTTTTCTTCGGCAGAAGGCAGCCCGAAATAG
>JAADGR010000060.1 GCA_013152225.1 Calditrichota bacterium | reverse complement strand
GCACGGTGCACGTCGCGGTGATGTCGCGCAGCGTTTTCGGCTCGATGCCCTCATCGTCGCGCGTGTAGGCGTAGACGCGCAGCAGTTCCCCGGCAAGCGGAATATAATGCGTCGTGCGATGCGTGTAATGGTCGCTGAGGTCGAGGCTGCGCACGACGGCCTCTGTGCCGTGCAACGGCGAGAGATCGACTTCTTGCAGCAACAGCATCTGCTGCAACTCGTCAGGATGCTCCTTGCCTTCTGAAACGCCCGGCGCGCCAGGCGCACATCCAGGTCCATGACCAGGGGAACGCCCTGCTCCCGGGCATACGTGGCCGCCGCCTTGATCTGCGCGTGCACATCGTCGTCGGTCAGTTCTTTTTCAGGGATTCGCAGACTCGCCGTCAAAAAATTATACGGGGAATGGCGCTGAACCAGGTCGATAAAAGCTTTGTAGCCGTCGGGCTGGAACTCCGGGGCCTGCCAGAACCAGCAGCCCAGGGTGGGCATGACGCCGCCGGGATGGGCGCTCTCCCCGGCGTGCAGCGACGCCGCCAGAAAGAGCAGCAAAAGAAATCGATTCATATTTTTTCCCTCCGCCGCTATGATCTTTTACGTCAAAGGACCGTTCGAGTCGTGCAAACGACAACCCCGATTACCGTGGAAAAACGGTGTTGCAACGTCGTTGCGGCCATGGTTTTCATCTCAAGGCGTCATCAAAAAACACATCCCGAGCATCCGTCTCTATTTGCTTTTAATCCGATTGTATAAAATGAGTATGATTGGGGAAAAACTGTTCATAGTCGTCCACGCCGCCGATGTCCAGGCAGCACTCGATAATCCGACGACCAAGAGCATTTAACTCCGTTTGCAGAAACTGGGATAGATTGTCGATAAAAAAATCTCTTAAAATTTTTGCTCCATGATCGTATCCTTCATCGCCAACTTCCGGTTGTGTATTGACCTCAAGAAACCAATGCGTCATTCGAACGCCTTCGATCCGTATGGATTTTAGGGCATAGCCTAACAGAGAACATCGGGCCTCGGTAATTTGTTCCTTTTGAAAATGCGCCGCCCCCCTGCGAGCCAGGTAATCTCGTATCAGCCATTGCGGCATAAAGCCCGTTTCCCATGCGCCGATGTATTGGTTAGGAATAAGAATGTAACGCGTTTCCGTATTTCTTTCAATTTGTTCCAAAAGCAAGTTTGCCTGATTTACTTTCAGGCCGGTAGAAAAGGCCCAGTAGCTGCCGACGCCCTCGCTGCTCATAGCTTCTTCATCAACAATGCTGGGATTGCTAAAGCCTCGCGGCGCCACCAAACGCCAGAGCCACGCCAGGGCGGGCGGCAATATATGAAACAATCCGATGATGCCATAGCTGGGCTTTTCTCGCGTACATGGCGGCGTACGAACGCCGAAACTGCGGTAATCTATGGCCACGGGTTTGGTCACGACATTCGGATAAATGGAGCGCGGTACAATAACGCGAGGATTGGGGCACGGCTTGCCCGGAAGGTCTTCAATATGCTCCCAAATCAAAGCGCGGCTATTCGGCACGGCGTCAATATTCAGAAAAAACAACGGCGACGGCGGTTGCGCCGTCAGTTTTTCCAGCTTTGGATCGGTGCCATATTCGGTTATATGATTCACTCGCAGGAACCAGCCGTTTTCGGCGTCGACAATCCATAGCTTGCCGTCATCTTTTTGAATCGATGGAGAACATAATGCCATATCATCACAAAGGGGGCGGATTTCGCACGTGCGGGGGATTTCTATATACTGTTTTTCTCCGGTGACAATATTGCGCCCTTTTAGCATTCTGCCGTCGGGCAAACGGTGCGGCTGTTCGAGCATCTCGCTTTTACCGCCGCCGCTGGCGCCTTCATGCATAAAGGTGACGATATTATCATAAGGCGTGACGACTTGCACCGCGGAACAGTGAGGCACAACCCACCCTTCCTCTTCGCCTTTATGGATCAGAACGCCATAGACGCCTTTTTTGGCGCTGGGCCCGGGATACAGGTTGTATGAAAAGATTTCGTATAATTCTTTTCGTCTGTTATGAACGACGATCTGCTTGCCGTCAAAATACACATGCCTGAATGTGGGGGCCACATAGATGATGCTTTTCGGCGAGAAAGAATCGGGCAACTTTGCCGGGGAAGCAATGCCCTGCAACATGGCAAGTCCCAATGCAAAGAAAGCAGCATTAAGAGGGACAACCGCAAGAGCATCGTCGCCGTTTTTATCATTGCCGGTACGAAATGCAAAAACAGCCAGTTCCTGGCTGGCCAACCAATCGAACGTCTCTTTTCTTAAATCGGAAAAATCTTTTCCGAATCTATCCTTGAATCTTGGTTTGTCGGACGGCGCGTCGTCGCCAATAAGCATACAATCGGGATCCCGGCGTCTCATGTATGGTTCGATATAGTTGACGGCGATGCCGTTGCGAACACGAGCAACAATCGCCTCTGTAACAGTGCGGTTATCCGGCAAATCATATTTTACTTTGAAAGAATCATTTTCAGCGCTGCCGCAGGAAAGTTCGAAAAGCTGATCAACATTTTCCGCAAACTGAAATCCGGGGCATCTTTCGAGCAGCTCGTCAAGATCCCTCATCTTTTTGACAAAACTATATTTCCCCTTTTCCATATTTCTCGTCCTTTTTCATTTATTGTTTTACTTTGTTTATCCTGCGTTGAGCCAAGGAAAAAACGCAAAGCGGCCGTCATATTTTGGGGCGAAAGGGCAGAACAAGGATCATACGGTTTACAAGATGGTTGTTGCAGAACTATAGTATACCATTTTTAAAGGAAACTATCAATATTTTAATGACGACATCCACACCTTTTGCCTTTTCGGCGTTGATATGTGTTTGGAATTTATTTCATCTCCTTGCCATATCCATTCCTGACAACGGTTGAATCATTTCCAAGCCTGGCCTCGACGTGAAATTGCAGTGTATCCAGAAAAGTGACCGGCATGTGCGGCGCCTTGACTCGCAATCCATTTTGAAAATGACCATCCGACAAAAGTTCTCGAGCCATCAGATTCGAAACAGGCAAAGCGATGTGAAGCATCAGATAGTCTGTATTGTACCTTTCTTTGTCATACCGTCCTCTAAATTTGTTATTATTTATAGATAAAAAATGGCGTTCCACCTTGTCCAAAGCGACGAACCAGGACGCACAGCGGACTTGCCAACAACGACTGCTCTCAAAAATACAGCCGTCTCACTTTTTCCCATCGTCAATGATCCATTATTAATTCCAGCAGTTTTTTGCCTTTTTCCGTCGTGAGGTATTTTTGAAACTGACTTTTTGGTTTATCCGGTATCAAGTATTCAATAAAATTAGCATCTATTAATGGATCAATAAATTTGTTTTTAAATCGGGTTCTGTTGGTCATTTTCAGAATTCCCATTAGTGATTTCAAATCAATGGGTTCTCTTGCAATGAGCAGAATCAATGCAGCCTCAGAAGCGGGAACTGACTTGGGACACACTTGGGACACACTTGGGACACACTCTGGACAATTTCCTCAAATTGTCCCAAGTCGAGTTTAAGGTAGTCACGGAATAAGGCTTGCAATTCATCCGGATTCAAGTTCGGTTTCAACTTGGCGCAGACTTGCCAACTTGGCGCCAACTTTGTCCCAACAGAGTCCGGAGCAGGGCCCTCACTATCCGGTTTCAGAAATTCAGGGTGAACTGAAAACGTCGTTTTGAAATAGGAGCGCTCGTCATCCGTTTCAAAAACCGGCGCCGGGGAATGGTTCTTTTCCATCTCTCTCAATATCGTCGGAATGCCGGTGGACCGCCCTTCGGTCAGGTGCAGCTCTTTCAGGAATTCGCCGACCCGGCGGTTGCGGTATTTTCGCACATCGATCTGCAATTTTTGCAGTTTTAATTTATCCAGCGGCGGCAGCGGCCCGGGAAAGCTGATAATGTCCATGCGATCGGGATAGATGCGAACTTCGATCGGGCTGTCGTTATCATAGCCCCGGTGATAAACGGCGTTGGCCAGCGCTTCTTCCACGGCCTGATAAGGATAATTAAAAAAGCGAAGTGCTTCGGCTTTGCCGCGTTGTTTGATGACTTTTTCCGCAATCACGGAACTTTCAATATAACGCAGCGCGCTTCGAAGTTGCTGATGAACGGGTCCCGTAAAAATCTTTTCCGTATATTTCGTCCCGGCCTGGTCTTCAAAGATAACCACTTCGATTGTTGCCGCCGGAAATGCCTTTTGTGGATTTTTTGCAAAGAAAAGCAGGCCGACATTTTTCGGCAGCAAAAACTCGTCGCTGCCTTCGGCAATATTCATCCGGCGAGCAATATCGGGCAGCGTGAGATTGGGGATTTCCTTTTCCAAATCACTTTGGATATCATTCAGGTAGGTTCGGATTTCAGTTAAATCCAGTTCGTTTAAACTTGAAAAATGATTGACCCGATCGTCAAAGGGAATCTGGTTCGCCATAGAGATCAGTTCTTTTTCCTCATCAGCCGTAGGCCGCACAGTTGAAGAAAATTTGCGGATGAAATAGAAATATTTTGGGTTCTTTCCCAGCGTGTCAGGCGCTTTATAGGGGCGGATGCTGCCGCCGGGGCACCAGAGAATTAAAATTTTCTTGCCATGATAATCAACCGGTTCGGCAATGGGAAAATAATTCGGCACGATCTTTCGGCAAAGGCTGTTCAGCTCTTTTTGAATGGAATCAATTCGATTTAAGGGTAGCCCAGCCGGCGGCA
>JAADGR010000038.1 GCA_013152225.1 Calditrichota bacterium | reverse complement strand
TTGACTCCCAGGCCTTCTGCCACCGGCAGCATCTTTAAAGCCGGATGCCCGACACCTGCACGATTTTTATTTTCTTTACGGTTCGATCGACAACTGAGGGCATTGAACACGAAAAGAAAACCAATGAGCATAACAAGGAACTGCCTTTTCAACATTTTTCCTCCAATATTTTCTTAACCACGAATTTCACAAATAACACGAATTGATATAAAAAATCAATTAACATATATTTCCGCAACTATTTCTTAATTTTTAAATGCAGAATACTGCCACAGGGCTTGGCAAACAAAAACTCAAATCCTGACAGATCTAAACTAATAGTTTATATCTGTAAACAAAATGGGAGAGCTTGCAAATTATTTTCCCTTCACCGGCAGCAACCGCACCGGTCCCATCAAACCGGAATCCATCGGTTTCCACTTTGATGCATCAAATGGTTTGTAATCTATATTAACAAAAAAGAACTTTTTCCAGTCCACGCCGCGTTTGTCGAGGTCGATAATGCGGTTTATCGCCAGATTCGTTACCTCGATTTCCAGCAGGTTTTTTCCTTTATGTAAATATTTACCCACCGGCATTCGGAACGGAATACACCATAACGTTCCCGCTTCCTGTCCGTTTATTTTGACCTCTGCGCTTTCGCACACTCTGCCAAGGTCTAAAATCCAGTCATCCGTATCGGCTGCGGGTAAAGCGAAAGAAATGGAATAACGCGCAGTCCCGGCAAATCGTTTCGCGTTATCATCTCCCAGGATCGTCCATGACTGCAACGCTTTCGTGGAGAAAGATTTTGGCAATACCGGGCCGCCGTCAACGAAATTAATTTTCCACTCTTTGGCGATTTCAAAAGCCGATCCCTTTTCCTGAAAATATCTCCAGGAAGGCCCTTGCACTTTTTGGGCGCTAAAGGTTCGTACAAAATATGATTCATCGGGCTGCAACTGAAGATAAATTTCCGTGGCGCCGTCTTTTCGTCGTGTTGCGGCCACGCCCGCTGCTCCTGTTAAAGGATCGAGAATAACCGCGGATTGGAAAGAAACCGACAGCGGCACCCAGGCATCGAGCGTTTTATCGCCCTGATTGGCGAAAAAATAATAATAACCGTCGTTTGATTTTCGTTTGATAAACCCAACGCCCGCTTTTGCAACGGCTTCGGCCTTTACGTTTGTCCGTTGCAGTATTGCCGTTAGATCATCTCCCACCAAAATTCTTCCCTTACCGATAAGGGCTGTTCGGATTCCCAAAGAATCTTGTTGAAAGGAAAGCCTTGTAAACAGCATCTGCAAATCTTTTTGTCTGGTTTTGAGGTTGTGCATGCCCGGTACATCCGCCGGCAGCTTTTTGTGGACAATAATCGTAGCCCCGTTTTTTGCCAGGGACGCCAGCTTTTTCCATGTTCGCAGCGGAATGTGTCCGACTTGGGGTAACAAAATGATTTTGTAATGAACGCCGGCCGTTTGCAGCCCCGAGCCCGAGTAACTAACTTTTTGCAGTTGATCGTCGGAAATGTAATCAAAAGTATAGCCGTTTGATTTGAGTTGTGCCGCCACGGCACCGAAATCAAAATCCGTCAGCCAATCGGTGTTATGCACTGTCAACAATTTGACCATATTTCCAAACTTGTGCCAAATATCGTAAACCGGCCAGTAGAACAAAATGTCATTCGCAGGTTTTCCAGATTGAAGAATGGATTGGCAACGCGCAACATACTCGTTCATTTTTGGAAAGTCGCGCCACAAGGTGTTTGTGGGCTGGAAATGCGTCGAAGCGTAAAACAGCCATCCGGGCCAGGGAGCATCTTTTGGCGAATAGGGGCTGCCGTGGTAGAAAATGTGATTGATGCCGGAGAGGAAAAGCTGGTCCACTTCCGGCTTGGCCTGCGACAGTGCGGTTTTAAAATGCTCCCGCAGCCAGGTGCATGTTTCCGAAGCGACCAAACGTTTACCCGTTACATGCGCGGCCGATGAAGCAAATTGCAGCACCAGGGGATTCGGTATATCTTTGCGTACATTTTCCGGCAGACGACGGAGGCCGGGGATTTTAAAAGGCGTTGAACCGAATGTCTCCGTCTCGGGGATGTCCGCGGCCGCGTAAACATCCAGCAAATTAGCCGGTGCGCCATGCGCCTGGTCCCGGGTGATTCCGCCTTTTTCGTGCGCCCAGGCATTCCAGGTGCGGATATATTGCAGATGCAATTCGGCCATCGTCTCACGGAAATCTGATTTGACCCGCCCTACGGCATCTTTATCACCATCCCCGAACAACAACGGCAAATCGTTGCGCAGATCATAGCCGCGGCGCTTTTGGAATTCCTTAAACAAATCGGTCGTCCAGTCCGCCTTGTAATATTCAAATGAGTCATGATATTGCGCGCGCGGAAAAGGCCCTTTATAACCCGCAAATGCATTGTTGAAACGCCGGAGGTAGAAATTCAGCGATTTTATGGAGAAAGGGTCGATGACGAGACCTACGTTGCCCGGCGCTGCGCGTTTTACTTTCTGCCCGGTGCCGGTTTGCCGGACAGCATAAACCGTCCAATTACCGGACGGTGCCTGCCATTGAAGTTTGCCGCCGTTATCCATCTTTTTAGTAAGGTCGATTCGTTCTCCATGGTCTGAAAAAGCCATCAATGTCTGTAAACCGGCCTTGTCTATTTTTTCCCGGAGCCGCTCGCCCTTTGCGAGGTTATATTTTTTAAACTCGACTTTTTTGGCGGCATATTCCGGTGTAATATGCGAGCCGCCGAAAGGCCAGCCGGTGCCGGTTGTCATGTCCACCCACATGTTCAACCGCTGCGCTTCCTTTACTGCGTATGCCAGCATCTCGACCCATTTTGGACTCAGGTAATTGATCCATTGATCTTCCCAGCCTTTCGCACCATAAATCGGCACGACCGTAACACCGCCGATTCCCGCTTTATGCAATGTCTCCAGATTGTAGGTCAGATTCTCCTTGTCCACGGCGCTGCCCAGCCACCACCAATAAACGCCGGGCCTGTTTTCCATTTTTATTTGCGGCCAGGCGAATGGGGAAGCTGTTTGAGCCGACAGGTTTTGTGA
>JAADGR010000027.1 GCA_013152225.1 Calditrichota bacterium | reverse complement strand
AATCCAGTAGGCGTAGGCGAGGATAATGAGGAAAATGATTAGGCCGATGATTATTTTTCCGAGACGGAAGGGTAAATTGTGTTTTTTCATGGAAATTCTCTAGTCTTGAGTTTGCTCTAAATGAGATGGCGCAAAGCATTAGAAATTTGTCATTTTGACGTGACCAATACCTTTTTAATCATCGAACGATTCTCAGTGGTCGCCCGCACAAAATAAAGCCCCGCAGCGAAATCATAAAGTTTAAACTCGATTCTATGTTCCCCTCTTGAATAGGTTCGTTTCTTTGTTTCTCCCACTTGCTGACCGAGAATATTATAGATTGAAATTTCAAAATAATGTCTTTTAAAGACATTGAGATTGAAACCGACTCGCTGACCCACCCTCACCGGATTTGGAGAAGGATTTGACAACTCAAAAGTCAGGGGCTGCTGCTCCTGAAACGGCTGATTCGTTACTTTTGAAATAATATCATGCAAGTCAAAAATGCTTGCGTAAATATCCTGTCCTGTTATATCATTGCGGATATCGGAAATTGCAAATACGACATGAGAACCAATCACCATAGCCGTTCCACCTACAGAATTTCGAGTTGCCTTGGGAAACGGTTCCTCTTTAAGAACGGATTGAAACGAATGGTCAAAAACCTGAAAATAATACTTTTGATCATTCGTCTGATAAAAGATCAGGAAATAGTCATCATTCAATGGCAAAATTTTGAAATAATGGTCACCGCCTGAAATGCTGTGATCTTTAATTAGCTCCTGCCCGCCCACATCAATAATAGTATAGGTCGATCCGAACGCCAATTCTTCATAATTGAGCGAAGAAATGCCATGAACGAATTGGTCAGCTGAAATCGGAGTGCCGATAAAGTATTGTGGAAGTGACGTCGCCTCTTTTATTGAATTTGCTGCCGGATCCCAGAGAAAATAGCGGTCGGTTTTCAACCAGAATTTACCATCATTCAATGGAAAGGAGGCAATTGGGAAATTATTGCCTGGAACCTGGCTTTGTGCTGAAAGTGAATCTAAAACGGTTCCCTCTGAATTAAATACTTTTAGCTGTGTGATCTGCGATGCTTTCCTGAACAGCGCAAAAAAATGGTTCTCGTCCATTTTCTCGATTAGAATTGCATTACGATGTTCTGAAACGAGTATTTCAAAACGGAATATCCAGTTATTGGCATTATAAAATTGAATGGCCATCGTTGCCGGACTTGTTCGGGTTGATTGGCCCAAGGCCACAAATGTTTGGCCATTTTCCAGGAAAATACCGCCTTGTTGGGGTTTGTTTTCCACTTGTTCATAAAGATTCCCATTGACACGCAAACGCCTTCCCTTTCGCTTTCCGGCTTCATCGAATGTAACCCAAAAGGAATCATTTGTCTCAGGCAAGATAAGCGGCCTTCTTTGATTATCTCCCGGCGCTTCCGATGAAAGCTTTGTTTTATCGACAATCTGTTCTCCGTCAAGCTGAAATAAATAAGCGTTGTCATCCTCAACACCTTCAAGGATGAGCATGCCATTATCTTGCAAAAATGCATCGCCGGAAGTTAAATTTGTATTCCATTGGGCGACCGGAACAACCCGAGGTGGTTCTGCTGTGAGTTTCCCATCCTGAAGTGCATAAATTACGAAAAAATCTTCACTTTTTCTTTCGTTTCCTCTATTCCCGTATTGATAGCAGCCAAGGAGCGCATAGCTGCGACCTTTGCGAGCGTTTGATATCAGTAAAGAATTTACGGCAAAATCTTTCAATTGAAAGTTCGGTAATTCTATTGTCGGAATGGGCAGCGATTTTTTAAACTGAATATTCCCCAAAGTATCCATCTCTATTTCAATAAGCGAATCTTTCTTTGCCCAGAGAATATGAATAACATTAGAATCAAGAAAAGTAGCGGAGATATAATTGTCATTTCTACCTGAAAATGTCAAGGTGGAATCCGCTAAAATTTGACGGGCATCAAGTTCGGTTGTCGACTGTTTAATATGGACGAAATGAAGGCCGGGTTTGTCATCTTGCCCAAAGCCGATGTCGACGCTGCAAAAAATTAAGAAAGCCCCGGCATGATCAGGTGTCGGACAGAGGTCGAAATGTGAGACAGTTTGAACGGGCAGCCAATCGCCAAAGAATATTTCATTCCAGGAAAGCGGGGCAACGGGATCAAAGCCGTCCTGGATTGCCCAATTGAGATAACCGCCAAAATTGTCGGCGTGAATGCCGCCCCATGTAGTCCTGACGAAATCATCACCAATCCCCACGAACCCCGTACCACAAGGAGGAAAAAGATGCACCCGGAGACGTAAGGGATTTCCATTTGGTTGCATACCAATATAGTTTTGTAGTCGGCCGACCCACAGAGGGTCAAAAAAAGATGCAAGGTATTTGTAATGATAATCAACTACTGAATAGGAACTGTTATTGCCCGTAACGATTACATTGTTACCCGCTATGCGAAAAACCTGACTCATTTCCTGTTCATGTCCGTCGAAAAATTGTGCCCAGGCAAAATTTCCATTAGAACGCGTATCATGCCAGGTTGCTAAAAAGCTATCCGGAGAAAAATAATGCAGGGAAGCGTCCGTCACGCGAAAATTGTTTGTATCCGGTTCGTCATTGACCAGGATGCCGGTTATAGGTTGGGAAAAAGATGTTGAAAGAAGAAAAAATGAAAAGCATACGAAAAATATTACCTTTAACATTGTATCTCCTTTCTTAGGTTGAGGTATATTTTTGGAAGATTTGCAAATTTAAGGCAGCAATATCTTAACGCTTTCCATGATTAAAAGAATTCCTGAAAAGAGTCTGACGCAAATCGCTTCGAATTCCGGCTATAAATACTTTTTAAACCAACCGACCGCCTCAGAAAATGCCTTGTCCAAAGGAATTTTCCTGTGCTTTGTCGGATACCAGATAATCTTTTTCGGCTCTTTAGCTTTGCGGTACATGGCCTTTGTCATCATGGGCGGGACGATGTCGTCTTTGGAGGCGTTTATCATCAGCAGCGACCGCGGGGCAATTTTCGCCACAAAATTAATCGGATCCATGATGCTCAGATA
>JAADGR010000131.1 GCA_013152225.1 Calditrichota bacterium | reverse complement strand
ATAACTGGATCACAGCTCCCAATGATCTCGATGAATGGGCGGAAAATGTGACTGCATTATTGGATTATCTCTTTCATCAAAAAAACTATTCCTGCATAAAATATCTCACCCTGTCCAACGAACCCAATCCGCCGCACCAAGGCTTCTGGACGCCGGATCGGATCAACAAGAAGCTTTGGTACCGGGAGATGTACAAACGGACGGCACAGCGCCTGCGCGCAAAACACTTGCGCGAAAAAGTTCGGCTCATCGGCGCCGACGAGGCGGATACGGATGATTTTTCGTGGTTCATCTACATGGCGCAACATGCCGATAGCGTGATAGATGTTCTCGCTTCTCACACGTATGCTTTTGATATTGACCAACCGGATTATCCTGCAAAAATCCGATCATGGGTGCAACAACGCACGGGCCTAATCGCTGCATCGGCTCCTTCGGGAACACCTTTTTTCGTCACGGAATTCGGGACAAATAACGGCATCGGCCCTTATCAAAATCCGGATGTGGATACTTTTGCCCGTGGATTTTTCCTTGTCGATTTTGCCGTCAACGCCATCAACGAAGGAACCTCGTTGCTTTCCTACTGGACGTTGCACGATATCTGGTATCAATTCGGTCAATTAATGCAGCTTGGTTTGTGGGCGTATAAAGATAAGGATTGGCAGTTGCGCCCATCCTGGTTTGCCTGGTCCACCTTGTCACATATTGTCCGTAAGGGAGATAAAGTCGTTTATGCTCAGGTCGGCCAACCGGAAAATATTTCGGCAGTTGCTTTAAGGGGAGCCGACGGTCGTACGAAACTTGTTGTTACCAATCGTTCAAATCGTAAATTTGCAGTCAGGTTTTTTATCGAAAATGCCGCTGGAAAAGAATTCAGCAAATATGTTTATGATCAGGCGACGATCTCGTCTGTTAATGAAGATTATTTGCCGCTTTCTCAAACACTAATACTTTCTGGGGCGACGGACACGTTATCAGCACAAAGTATTTGTTTTTACAATGAAATCGCACCGGTCGGTGTTCGTGAAAAAAACAGAAAGCCCATTGCGCCAAAAACATTCGGCATTCTGCAAAATTATCCCAATCCATTTCACAAGTCCACGACGATCCGTTTTGATCTCGATCGTCCCCGGCCGGTCTCGCTGCACGTTTTTAATTTAAGGGGAGAACTCGTCAAAACGCTGTTTGTTAAAAGCGCTGTTCAAAATTCTTCTCTCAAATGGGATGGAAGAGATAAAGACGGAAAGATGGTCGCAAAAGGTATGTATTTTTTGGTTTTACGAAGCAATGAAAAAATGTGGAGTAAAAAAATCATTTTTTACAAATAAGGAAAATTCTCACATGAAAAAATTTGTCCTCTTGTCTTTTGTCCTTTTTCTCTTTAACGGCGCAACCGTCAGTTCTCCGTCTGATGCTGTTCTCAGACCTATTGATTTGCGCTGCGAACAACGCATCAATCCGCTGGGAATAGATGCTGTTAAACCCATGCTGAGTTGGGAATTGCAATCACCGCAGCCCGACCAAAAGCAGACCGCCTACCGGATTCGCGTGACCGGCAGTGAAGACAAACTGAATCGTAGTGAGCCGGATGTTTGGGACAGTGGTAAAATCCTTTCCGGCGAGAATATCCAAATTGCATTTCAGGGCGCTCCGTTGCAATCGGGGAAAAGATATTTCTGGCAAGTCAAAGTGTGGGATAAAAATGGAAATGCCTCACCCTGGAGCCGGACGTCGTGGTGGGAGATGGCGTTGCTTAAAAAAAATGATTGGACGGGCTTGTGGATCGATGACGGTCAGCCGCTGCCGCAGCGTGATGAGGATTTTTATAAGGACAACCCCGCACCGCTATTTCGTAGAGAATTTGAAATTAACAAATCCATTGCCCGGGCGCGCTTGTACATCACTGGTCTGGGGTATTATGAGGCGTGGCTGAACGGAAAACGCATCGGCGACCATGTGCTCGATCCCGGTTGGACGACTTACTCTGAGCGAGTTTATTACAGCACCTATGATGTCACTGATCTTGTGCAAAAGCAGGAAAATTGTTTGGGTGTCATTCTGGGGAACGGCTGGTACAATCCCCTGCCGCTGCGCATGTTTGGAAAATATAATTTCCGGGACTTTTTGCCCGTCGGCAAGCCGCGGTTCATTGTGCAATTGAACATCGAGTACACAGATGGGGCAAAGCAATCCATTGTTACGGATACGAGTTGGAAAGTCGGCAAAAGTCCTGTTCTGAGAAATAATATTTATTTGGGTGAAGTGTACGATGCGAGGAAAGAACAGCCGGGATGGAATCGCCCCGGTTTTGATGACAGCGACTGGAAACAGGCCCACAAAAACGATGCCTCGATGGACATTCTTCAGGCCCAACCGCAGCCCCCCATTCGCATCACGCGCCTCATCAAACCTGCGGCACTAACGCAGCCCAAACCCGGCGTTTTTATTTTTGACATGGGACAAAATTTTGCCGGCTGGGTCAGGCTACGGGTAAAAGGCCCTGCCGGGACAAAAGTAAATCTTCGTTACGGCGAACTGCTCTGGCCCGATGGTTCTCTCGACGGCATGACCTCGGTCGCCGGACAAATTAAAAAATCCGGACGCGGCGGTACCGGCGCCCCGGACACGGCCTGGCAAAAAGACACCTACATTCTCAAAGGACAGGGGCAGGAAGTCTATACGCCGCGATTTACTTTTCGCGGCTTCCGTTACCTTGAGGTAACCGGCTATCCCGGTACCCCGTCTTTGAATACCATCGAGGGTTTACGTTTAAATGCGGATGTCGATTCGGTCGGTTCTTTTTCCTGTTCCAATCCGCTATTCAATAAAATTTATAAAATAACACGCCGAACTTTCCTCAGCAATTTGTTCAGCGTGCAATCGGATTGTCCGCACCGGGAGAAACTGGGATACGGTGGTGATATTGTTCCGACCTGCGATGCATTTATGCTCAATTTCGATATGGCTGATTTTTATGCAAAAGTGGTGCAGGATTTTGCCGATGCCGTGCGTCCGAATGGCGGTCTTACCGAAACAGCGCCCTATGTGGGCATTGCCAGCGAAGGAT
>JAADGR010000238.1 GCA_013152225.1 Calditrichota bacterium | reverse complement strand
GTGAGTCCATTCCTGCAAATGCAACTGTCGAAAAAGCTGACCGTGCAAACCGGCGTACGTCAGGAAAACCTCGATTATGCCAAATCGAATTATTATGATTATAACAGCCCTTCTGTATTTGTTGAAATGACCAAACGGTTTTCCAGGCGCATTTCGATTTCACCCTTTTTTTCCTATGCCAAATATAGCTACAATCGGCCTGTTTTCCAGTTGTTTCCGACATTTCCCGATGCGAATGCCCCAAAACAACTCGATCACTCGACGCTCATTTCTTTGCGTATGGATTGGTTGTGGAAAGGATGGTTGGTCAATCTTTCTGCGAATTATGAACGCTATAACTCGAACAGCTATGGTTATGAATATCGCAAGCAATACATCACTGCGATGATTGGCAAAAATTTTCGCGGATTTTTGATCAGAGCAGTGGGCGAGTGGCAAAGGAAAAAATATCTGGATGATCTTTTGCCTGCCTGGCCGCTGGAATTGGATACGGAACGTGAGCAGAGTAACTTTTTGGTTCTCGATCTTTCCCGGGACGTGACCTCGTCCTTAACCTGCGTCATACGTTTTGCCTGGTATGAAAATGAATCCCCGTGGGCGAGCTTTTATTACAATAAGCGGTTGGTTAATGCAGGGGTTGAGTTTCGGCTGCCGGTGAAATGAGCTTGGCTTTTGTTCATAACAAAATGCCGTCTTGGTCAACAGTACGTTTGAAGGGAAGAACAGCGTATCTTGGTGAATGCCACTCTTTTTTTGTTCTTATTATGCTACTAATAATTTCATCAGATTCTAATTCGATTTCATACAAACTGTCTCTTATTTTTCTGATTATGTTTCCATCGACCGGTTGATCAATTATTATTAAGAAATCCCAGTCTGAGAATTTGCCGGCTTGGCCACGAGATCTGGAACCATAAAGTATAACTTCTGCATTTGGAGTTATTGAATGGATACGTTGTTGGACTTTGCTCAATAGTTGAGAGGCGTCCGCCGTTTTTTCTTTCCATTCTTTAAATGTCCTCATGTTGTGCCCTCTCAAGACCTTCATTAGGAAGAACAACCGTTATTGACATAAATCTAACTTCATTTGTTAATATAAAATATATTCTCAAATATGCAACTTTTTCAGTTTTTTTTATTTTAAGTGCCGAGTCGAAAACAGGACGGGCAAATTGTTTCTGATGCGAAAGTGTCTCGTCAACCTATACTCGATGGCATAGGAATTTTGTTCTATCCAAAAACGTTAAAAAGATAAATTTGTGAAATTGCAAGGTCAAACTAAAACGGAGGACAAAATGAGTTCAACGGTTCAACTGCAAGTTGGGGATACAGCGCCGGATTTTTCTTTGTCTGCAAGTACGGGTCAAACAGTTTCATTGCAGGATTACCTTGGTAAAAAACGCGTGGTATTGTATTTTTATCCCAAAGATAATACGTCGGGCTGCACCAAAGAAGCGTGCTCGTTTCGCGATAATTTGCAAAATATTGAAGTGAAAGACACGGTCGTTCTGGGCATAAGCGCGGACAGCCTCAAATCCCATGATAAATTTATTGAAAAATATGATCTTAATTTCCCACTGCTCTCGGATCAGGAACACAAAGTGGCGGAAGCCTACGGCGCGTGGGGTGAGAAAAAGATGTACGGGAAAACATATATGGGCATGATCCGCAAAACGTTTGTCATTGGCAAGGATGGAAAGCTGGAACATGTTTTCCATAAGGTCAAGGCGGCAGAACATGGTGAGGAGATTTTAAGCTTGCTCGAGAAGGAATAATTTTTTACTTTTGGGCCGAATAAAAAGGAGCACCAGCGCGTTGCAATTAAAATACGGAAAGGGCAAAGTCGAATTCGATTTGCCGCAGAATATTCAATGGCAAGTTTTGCATAAAAACTTGCCGTTTTTATATGGCTCGGAAAACAAGGCCATTGATGAAGGTCTTTATTCACTTGTGAAACAGCTTGCTCCTCGTATTGCCCAAAATGCAAAACTTCTTCTCATAGTTCCTGATCACACCCGCCGCTGTCGCCTGGAGATTATTCTGCCGAAACTAACGCGGGAGCTGCAACAAAAATTCAACGCACAGATAGAAATTCTCATCGCCAACGGCAGTCATGTTTTGCAGCCGGAACATGTTACCCGAGACCTGGTTGGTGAAGCGATTTATAAAAAATACCCGGTACAACAGCACGATTGTCACGACGAAAAAGCGCTGCATGATTTTGGTGAGACATCTGCCGGCACTCCGGTTCGCCTGAATTCCAAAGTAAAAGAGGCGGATTTCATCATTACCATCGGCGGTGTTCTTTACCACTATTTTGCAGGATTTGGCGGCGGTCCGAAAATGCTGCTCCCCGGCGTGGCAGCTTATGAAACAATCCGCCTAAACCATCGCCGCACGATTGATCCGTTAACCGGTCAATTTCACAGGGATTGTTTTGAGGGCAATATTACCACAAATCCCGTATACCTCGATCTGGCAGAAGTGGTTCGCTTTGTTCCCAACAGCTTGTCGCTCCAGGTGGCGATGGATTTCAATGGCAAAATCATTCATGCTGCGGCTGGGCCGATTCTTGAAACGCAAAAGAGAATTTGTGCTAAAGTCGAAGATACTTACAGCGTTTTCCTTGAGAAACCTGCTGATGTGGTGATCGCCAGTGCGGGAGGATTTCCTTCGGATGTCAATTTGATCCAGGCGCACAAGTCGATTCATCATGCTTTCCAGGCGGTGAAAAAGGGAGGACACATCATTGTGTTAGCAGAATGTGCCGAGGGTGTCGGCTCAAAATCGTTTTTGCCTTATTTTGAATTTGGGTCGGCAGAAAATATCGGCAGGCACTTGCTGAGGGATTATCAAATTAACGGTCATACGGCCCTGGCACTTAAATCGAAAACGGAGCAGGTAAAGATTATTTTCGTTTCCAGCCTGGAAAAAAAGATCGTCAAAAAAACAGGAATGATCTCTGCGGAAAATTTTGCGGTGGTGGGAAATTGCAGAAAAAGAACTGGCTGTCGGGTCAGCAGGATACATCATCCCCAAGGCGTCGGTCACGGTGCCGATCATGAGCAAGCCATAACATGATGTTTTTCAAAGTCCGAGCTTTTTTCTAATTTTAGAAACGGGATAAGAAAATACGCCATCCTTCTTCTTTCTTTCCTCAATATTTTCCATAGACTTTAACCAATTATCCAGCAGTTCCCGTCCATGCTTACTTTGGCTTGCTTCTCTCGGTGTCATGTTTTCGAGCATGGGAATGCTTTCATTTAAAAGATTTTCGTAATAATTATCAAGATAATCCATGACTGATTTCTCGGATACTTCTTGCGGAATTTCATCCTCTTTGGCAAGTTGATCTTTTTCAGTATTATTTGGTTTTGATAGCAGCTTTTTCATATCTTTTTTCAGAAATCGTTTGTATTCCAGAGAGGAAGAAAATAATTCCGCAAATCTTTTTTGAGCAAATTCTGCAAGTTCCACCGAATGTACTTCAAGACGAGCAATATATTTGTCTATGAAAAAATTTCCCAGGAATCGTACGCCTGTTTCCGTGTCATCTTGTTGTATACGATCGCTCGTAAATATAAAGCCATCCTGCGTTTCTGCAGCCTTTTCCAAAGCTATCAGTTCTTTCTCGATTTCGCCCGATTTTTGCCAGTCGTAATTGTAGCGTGTCATTTTAAGCTTGCGGTTTTTGCGATCAGGACGAATTTCTTCTTTAGTAAAAGAAAACTCTTGCAGCGAATCTATTTTTGACAGCATTGCATCAAGGTTTTTAACATTGAAAAAAAGCTCGCAAAACTGCAATTTGCCATAAGGAGTAACTATTTTACTTTCCCTAGTGCGGTTGGCTATTTCACGTCCGATTTCAAAAAAAACATCCCATCGATCCTTGGCAAAATGGGTATAATTGTCATCTTGAAATTTGGTTGCATAATCTTTATGCGCTTTTAAGAGTTGCTTCATAATAAAGTCTTTTTCTGTCGGAGAAAATCTTGTCGCAACTCCGGTTAAAAAAACACCATTTTCTGATGAATAACAAACTCTGCACAGAACAATATCCCATTTAACGAACTTGTTTGAAGAAGAAATATCGCTCAGTGAAATTTCCTTTTCGTTAAACAAAGATTTTAGTCGGGAACCTTTACCAGGATTAATTTCCATGACCTCATAAAAGTCCAGATGAGATTTTGCTTCCGCCTCTATATCAACAAGTTCTAAAGATGTAAAATTGTAGGCGTATTTTTCGAGCACAAAATCCAGGAACCAGTTTTCAATGCTTTCATAAAAGTAGTCATGAAACAAGATGTCTTGCAGCGTGGTCCACTTGGCTTGCGCCTCACTTTCATCAAGTCGTGTTAAACTTAATTTGAACTCTTGTTCCGTTTCTGCAAATATTATTCTTGTAATCTCTGGAATCGCTTTTTTAAGTTTGGGGTAATTATTGTATATTTCTGAAATTCTTTTTTCATATTTCATAATTGATCCATAGTTTGTGATCTTTTTGTTTTAGCTTGGAAAGTTTAAAATAACATAATTTTTTTTAAAATTCAAAGCAAATAAGAAACTTGCACTATGTTGTTAAATTTCGTATAATTTAAGAAATTTTCTGAAAAAACTGCAAACAATCTTCCGCAGTTTAAAAGCATGACTTGCAATTAAAATAAATTTTGAGGAAACCGTGGCCAAGAAAAAAGCAAAGCCAAAGAAAATCGCTCTCAACAAGCCGCCCAAAGAGAGCTTTATTTCCAAACATCCTTTCCTTTTCACAACCCTTCTTGTTCTTGTTTTATTGCTGATTTTATACTATCCACTGGTGATTGGCGGTAAAACCGTACAAACACCGGATAAAATGACGTCTCTTTCGCATCGCCCCTTTTTTCAGGATGCAGCTAAACGCGGTATCTTTCCCCTGTGGACGCCATATATTTTCAGCGGCATGCCGTCCTATGGCAGCATGTTGGGCATTCCCAAAGTGAATGTTATCGATTCATCAATTCGCACGGTGCTGAACGCGCTGCATGCCATTCTGCCCAATCCGGGATTTACATTTATTTTTCTCAATTATTTATTCTTTGCTTTGTTTATGTATGCGTTGATGCGCAGCCAAAAAGTCAAGCCGATCGCATCGCTGTTTTCTGCTGTGGCTGTCATTTTCATTCCACAGTTTGTGGCCTTTACCGCTTATGGGCATAATACGAAATTCCTTTCACTTATGCTCATTCCGCTTATTTTCCTTTTTGCGATGAAATTGGTCAGGGAGAAAAATATTCTCTATTTCAGCTTAACGGCTCTTGCCATTGGTTTTCAAATGATGCGCGCCCATGTTCAGGTCAGCTATTATACTTTTTTGATGCTGGGAATTTATTTCATTGTTGAGGCGGTCGCTTCATGGCGCGAGGAAAAGCAAATCAAATCCATTCTTGGTTCCGGCGCTTTGTTATTGGGGGCAATTATAATAGGTGTGGCGCTTTCGTCGGTGATTTATATGTCTGTCCTCGATTACCAGCATTACTCCATTCGCGGCGGGCAAGGTGGCGGCCTGGATTTCGGCTATGCATCCAACTGGTCTTTTCATCCGCTGGAGATGATTACGTTTATTATTCCTTCTTTTATGGGATTCGGCGGACAAACGTACTGGGGCAAAATGC
>JAADGR010000528.1 GCA_013152225.1 Calditrichota bacterium | reverse complement strand
AAATGCCGACATAGGTATCCGGGCCGCCATCGGAATCATAAGCATAGCCCATTTGCCGCACAGAATCATAGTCAGCCATGTTGGTATTAAACGTTTCTCCATCCATGTCCCAGTCGAAAAACAGGCCGAAATGAAAATTGTCCAACGGCGTCGTGTTGAGGTTTTCGACGGTATAACGAAAAAGAATAAAATCGTCGTCAGGCGGATTGTTAAAAGCAAAGGTTTCCTGGGTTATGCGGATGTTCATAGGATTGTCGGCATTTGTGTCTTCAAAGACTGCATAGCTTTCCTGATCGCTCAAATGTCCGGGTGTTCTGATTTCAAAGTCCTGGTCGCCGACTTCAGTGAAATCCCGGTCATATTGAAGAGCATTGTTTATTTTGATGCCGCGGGCTGCATCTGATATTCGATCCGGGCCTGTTCCGGAAATGAGCGCACCTTCAAAAAGCAGATTGGGGCCGTTTTTAAATTTAAAACCCGTACCGTCGCGCACATCCTGCCCGTCATCGGCAAAGCCGATTCGTCCGATCGAAGTAACCGTCGATGCGATATTGTTAATATGTACATCTCCAAATGTAGGAGCGATGATCAATGTAAATTCATCTTGTTCCTGATAATCTCCGGCAGAAATAAGCACCTTAAAAAGCACCGGATGCCCGTTCGGAGCGCTGCTTTTGACGATAAATCGAAATGGTGTGGAAATCGCAACAGTGTCCATCATTCCGATGTATCCTATGCCGGCCTGCCGGGTGCCCAAAGTGACAAACTCGTCATCAGTTTGTAATTCGAGGTTGACGTTTTCCGCGGGACTGAGAAAATTTGTAAATGTTAAAAAAACATCCACACTTTCTCCCTGCTCAATGATGCCGTCGTCATTTGCGTCTTTAAAAGAAAAACGTGCAATCTTTATGGATGGCGATGATTTGGTCACTGCACTAAATGCGTTCACACGGCCTTTGCCCAACTGCCCGACATAAGCAGGATTTTGCGAATCGATATTGTCGGCGGTTACTCTGACTTGCTCGGCGGCCTGAATGCCATGCCAGTCCGAATGCTGCGCTTTAACCAAAGCGACAATTCCCGCAGCGACCGGACACGCCATAGAAGTTCCGCTCATTGTGCCGTAATTGCTGTTTTTTAAAGTACTCAAAAGGCTCACTCCGGGTGCGGCAACGTCGATCGTCGAGCCATAGTTCGAAAAGCCGGCCTTTTGCCCGTCATCGTCTATTGCAGCGACGGACAAAACATTATTATAGGCCGAAGGAAAATGAAGAGCGGACTGATTGTTATTTCCCGAGGCGGCTACAACGGCAGCGCCCAAATCGGTTGCTGTGCTTATTACGTCCTGTTCAAATTGTGAAGCAACACCAAGAGCGCCCCAACTACAGCTAATCACATCTGCCCCCATCTCCGCTGCGTAGAGAATGCCCACATAGCCGTAAATCAATTCATTGTCCGCATTAGGATTTGAGACATTGATCGCCATCAGTTTTGCGTTCCAGCTTACCCCGGCTACACCAATTTTGTTATTGGTTACTGCACAAGCCAGACCTGCAGTATGCGTACCGTGGTTTGCATTCGCAGGTGTATTGCTTAGCCCGGTAGGATCATTGGTGCTGTCGGCAAAATTCCAGCCGTGCACATCATCTACAAGGCCGTTATTATCGTCGTCAATGCCATTGTCCGCAATTTCCCCGGGATTCACCCAAAGATTAGCCGCGAGATCAACATGGTGAATGTCTGTTCCACCATCAACAATGGCAATGACAACGTTGCTGCTTTCGGATTTGACAATATCCCATGCCGGGGGTGCATTGATGGTCTGTAGAAAATTTTGCTGTTCATATAACGTGTCATTCGGAACATCTTCAATCATTTGAATGTATTGCGGCTCGGCATATTCGATGTCCGGCTCCTTACTCAATTCTTTGGCAGCGATTTCAGGAGAAATATTTTTCCCATAGTGCGCAAAATAAATATTTTCCAGTCTCTTCATCGCCGGATTAAAAATTCTCTTTCCCTTGATGAGCGGTTCCAATGCGTTGATTTCGAATGATCTCAGCAGGCCATCAACAGATGAAATACCTGATCGCGATCTATTCGCTGCGTTGTTGATCCGGTCTTTAAATTTTATAATAACAACATTCGGAACCACTTTGATATTCGGTTTGTCACTTTGGAGCGGCAAAGTATTCCTTGCGTGAGGATTGTTGGCAGCAAAAGAGGATTGACCTATTATCATAAAAATGATAAGCAAATAAATCAGTAGTGCGTAGCGATGAGGAAATCTCATAAAAAGCCTTTCTTTTGTGGGAATCTTATTTTTAGTGGCTATTTTATCCCCAAGAACAAGTCCTATTCAGGATTTCACGCCCACGTTTTTCATTCTTTCCAGTTTTCCGATATCCAGTTTATCGAGAGCTTTTTTAATCGTTTTCATTTCTACGTTCGAGCCGCTGACTTTTACCGAAAAGCGGTCGGCGACAAGCAGTTGTATTTTCCCCTCTTTCGAATCGGTCCGGTACTCTTCGTATCCTTTGTGGCCGTGATAGGTCATGGTTCGCTCGTAACCCGTGTCAGACTCTCTGTCCACGTCTGCCACGGCCCAGCCGAACTTGGCCATTCGCGCGATCCCTTTGATTGTTCCCATGTCCGTAATTTCTACGTGGATTGTCCCGTCATGTCCCGCATCATAATCTGCTTCCGCCTGGGAAACTTTGATACCAAAAGCGGAGTTTTTTTCGCCGCTGGCGTTTGTTCTTTTCATGCCCGCCAGTTTTTTCGGCAAAAGTCTTTTCAGGTCGCGAAAATTTACAGGTTCCACTTTTTCACCCGAGGTCAGCGCTTCGCCCATTTTCTTCATGGCATCAGCCATGTCGCCAGCACCTTCGCCTATTTTATCGCCCATGTCCTTTCCGGCGTCAGCCATTTTCTGTGCGGCTTTTTGCATCTGTTCGGCGGCTTGCTCCATTTTTTTCTGTTGGTCACTTTTACCGCACCCCAATGAAAACAGAAAAATCCCGATCACAGCAAAATACATCACGCTACGCACCATGGTTTACTCCTTTCTTTGAACAGGAATTT
>JAADGR010000385.1:3267-7937 GCA_013152225.1 Calditrichota bacterium | reverse complement strand
CCCCAACCCTTGCAGGCCGCCCCTTTTTCAGGCTCCCCAAAAACTCTCCGTCGAAGCAATACCCTATACATCCATATCCGCGGCTTGTTGAACAATGGATTGAAATCGACCTTTCAGGTCGTATCAATCCTTAGGGTTATCTTTTTTCAGTTAATGATAGCACTTTTAAGCCGCAACGCCTCTCAATGGGCTGAAAGTCTTTATCATTGTGCAGGAGAGGTATGTCGTTTTCGATGGCAACCGAGGCAATCATACAATCCAGTGGTTTTCGGATTGTAATACCAATTTTACGCAATTTTCTATAAATATCAACAGATCTTAAAAAAACAGTATATGGCATTGGAAGTAAAATTAAGGTGTTGAATAAGTTTCTTGTTTTTCTAAATTCTCTATCTTGCCGAATGCCTTGAAGTACCTCTGCCAAAATAATACCGCAGATGCAAATGTTTTCTCTACGCTTAATAATGGTTTCCAAGGCCACCACATGGGGCAACGATCGTGCTGCAAAAAAATCGATCCACACAGTTGTATCGACAAGAATCATCATGTATCACGCCCACTGCGCCACTCGTTAAGATTGCCCTCCCAATTAACTTTACCTTTTAGTTCGAGAATCCTGGTTTGTGATTCATGTCGAAGCAACTCACGTAATGCATGATCGATTAAAGCCCTCTGTGTTTTTATACCGGTTGCTTTAAAGCATTCTTCTACAAGTTTATCATCAAGTACGATATTAGTGCGTTTCATCATAACACCTCCAATTTAGCATACACACTATCATATAAAAAATGTGTATGCAAGCAAAAATATCGTAAAGATAATGCCGAGCTGAGCTGCGGTTCTTCCATGGTAACGACGGGAGAGGGTGGTTAGAGCATGGAAGGTTCGTCAGCTCCTATTCCAGCCCTCCATCAGTCACGCTATGGCGTGATTAGTCTGCCCAAGGGGCGACGGGACTGGTTCGCTATATCCATTTGAACCCTTTGAGGTCAGGGCTTGTTGAAGATATGAAAAAGTTGGATAAACACCCGTGGTGCGGTCACAGCGTTCTTATGAATAAAACAAAGCAGGCATGGCAGGATGTCGATTATGTTTATGGTGCCAGTTTCAAAACGCCCCCTTTTGCCCAATCTTGGCGTCAGACTCAAATTTTAATCCTCGAAATATTCAACATATTCCTGTGGTTAAAATTTTCGCCTTTCTTGATCTCGAACAAAATTGAACATTTTGAAACCGGCTCTATGGACTGTTTTCCGAAAAAAGAAGATTGGCCCGAACAATTATTAAGGAGTATCGGCGGCTGGACGGTTCTCAAAGGACTTCGGAAAGCCGGCATCCGGGTCAAGGGAGATGAACGCATTTTAGGTGACAGTGATTTTGTAGAAAATGTCCTCTGGTTATCTATAAAACTCCTGGGCCTCAAAACTGAAATACCTTGATAACCAGTGATATTTAATAGGTGCTTATCTCCGGTGACTATTAACTTGCTGTTACTTGCAATTGCACACTCTATAAATTTATTGTCGTCAGGATCTTCACAAACAGATACAGAAATGTCTTTTGTTTCAAAGACTTCCCATTGTGAGCAGTTCGATTATTCGATCAATATCAACCGCAGGAAATTTCGATGATAATTCTTCTGCAACACGGTGATACTCTTCAAGTATTTCTTTGGAGAGGATAATTTGAATTTTTGAGTCTCTCCATGCTTGAAGAATTATTGAGGGTGGACCACTGAAAAATATACCGGAAATAAAGACATTGGTATCAAGGACAATTTTCATTTAGTCCCTCTAACTTGCATAATGGCTTCTTTTATGTCGGTCTTTTTCAGTCCTGCTTGTTTGCCAGTTTTGCGGGCTTTTGCAATTAATTCGTTGAACTCCTCAATAGAGGGTGGAGTAATATTTTTAAGAATAACGACATCATTGTCACCAACAACAACGAATTGTGCCCCCGCTTTTAATTTAAGACGCTTACGAATTCCTTCAGGGATAACCACTTGCCCTTTTGACGACATTTTTGTTGTAGCAAGGTTTACCATAAATTTTACCTCCTGGTTTTGTTTTCTTACCAGTAAGATTTTACCAAAAGGCATGAGGGATTGCAAACTTTTAATCCAGTCATTTTATGGAAGCGAACGACCAACGCTGAGCGATAGTGTATGGGGGACTCATTTCCAACCTCCTCGCCAGTTGTCTGATCGACATACCCAACTCCATGACAGCCCAAAAGCAGAATAGACTCCTTGCCTTCACTTTTCGAGGCTGCTTGCCCCTGCCGCCTCAGCCTCTTTACCTCCGACCAACCTCCAACACTTCGAATTAATCCTCCGCCTGTCAGTTCATCTTGACGACCCTGGCCAATGCCTGCATTTACATAGTTGGGATAAGCCTTTCTCGCTATAATGACCACCAGATGGACTGTACCAGCAATAAGGGTATCTATTCAATTCTTTGAGGCCCTGAACAATACCGGCACGAACCGGGTTGAGTCTCGGCCAGGGGTTTTGCCAGGCGACCGAGGAAATCCTCTCGATCCATGTCATTTATAAATATCTTTCGACGCTCTATCCCCCGGATCATGATGTGATGCAGCACACCGTGAAGTGGACCCCATTCCACAATTGCTAAAGCGGCGATTCCCTTGCTGACCACTCCAGCAAATTGTTAGAAGTTTTTCTCTTTATTTCTTTCTTTTGTCTTTTAAATAAATTGCCTTTGAGGGGCCATCGCTCACTGCCCTTTCTTCAATCTGGAATAGCTTTGTTGCTGCCACAAGTTCACCTAATTTTTTGTATCCATAGTTTCGCGGGTCAAACTCTGGCGCCTGCTTAGCAATGTTACTACCTACGGATGCTAGATGAGCCCAACCACTATCGTCGGAAGAGGCTTCAACAGCGTTTCTTAACAAATTAACTAGCTTCGAATCTCCCTTCAGTTCGGAGGTTGTTTTTCGACTAATTTTCTCAGTATCGTCATCTTTGGATCGAAGCACTTCAGTGAATATAAATTTGTCACATGCTGAAACAAATGGTTCAGGAGTTTTTTTCTCACCAAATCCATAAACAAAAAGGCCGGCCTCTCTTATCCTTGACGCTAACTTGGTAAAATCACTATCGCTGGATACAATGCAGAATCCATCAAATTTGCTAGTGTAAAGCAAATCCATTGCGTCAATTATCATTGCACTATCGGTGGCATTTTTCCCGGAGGTATATCTAAATTGCTGTATGGGTTGAATTGAATACTGTAATAGAACTTCTTTCCATCCTTTTAGGTCTGGCACAGTCCAGTCGCCGTAAATCCGTTTTACATTGGCTGTTCCATATTTTGCGATTTCCGCCATAAGTCCTTCAACAATGGAAGGCTGCGCGTTATCTGCATCTATTAATACGGCCAATTTTTCAGTTTTTACCTCTGACATGTTTTTTCCTTTTGAGCTTCTAATGACCAGCATGGCGCGCAAGCAATGCCGCCGCGCGGCTATTGCTTGTCGCTGTCCATGGAGGCGTGTTACAGTAATGTGCGCCTGAAGGAAGCCCGTGTTGCATGCGTCCATTGTAAAATGGACGTAGTTCCGGTCACGTGAATGCAAACGCACTTACCCTCTTTGCCCATTTTGCTGCTCCGGCCTGCTATTTCGCACAGATCACACGAATCGAGTTAAACGGCTGATAGAAATAAACGAATAAGGGTTCTATTTTTTAAAATCCCTTTTAAATTGCTCAAGAAGGTAATCATAAAACTGGTCTTTTTTGGCGATATTGAGCACAACATCGATAGATCGGCCATTGGGGTTTTGTCTCATGGCTCCCTGATCGTATCCCTCCGTTATTATTATTAGCCTCATGGCTTTTGTTTGATCGAAAAATTCTGGATGAGCCAGATATGTAGTCGTTACGGTATTCCACATCTTATAGAACGGTTCATTGTGGGTTAGCATATAACTCTGGAAGACCAGTTTGGAATATTTGAAACTGGATGCCTGCATTCTAAGCTTTTTCTTGAATTTCTTGGTCAGAGAAGCTTGGTTCGTTACATCGAGAGGGAATAAGACGATGGGGAAGGATGTGTTTTCAAAAATCCAGTTGGCTCCGTGGGGATCCCAGAAGACATTCCATTCAGCTTCCGGATTTGCTACCTCAGCCGGAATGGTGTTTTTATCGAGATTTCCTTTGACTTGAATAGCACCACCCACCCATATTAGACGGCTAATACCTTTTTCAAGTTCAGGATGTTTTTTTAGGAGATCGCTAATAGTGGTGAGAGGAGACGTAATCAATATTGTGATAGGAGAATCCTTTTCCACGGCTTCGGATAAGAGATTATGTAAAAGGTCATCTCCTGAAGGAAAAGGGGGCCAGGCCCGATTATCCTCGGAATCTGCGAGCACCTCGATATCATGTTGACGGATGGAATCACTTCGATATGCCCAAGGAAAAGGATTCCATCCTCGGGAACTGCTGAGACCAATAGGTACTCTTGCATTTTTGATGGAGCTCTGAATTTTCCATTGAGCTTGCATTGCATATCTAGCAATAGAATCGGTATTTGTAACAATAACAGCGCGAAGCTCGACATTGTCCATCGTAGTGAGAAGAAGGTACGATACATAATCATCAATAGCCCCGCCATGTATGAAAACGACGGAACTCCTGCTCACTTGGT
>JAADGR010000385.1:0-3215 GCA_013152225.1 Calditrichota bacterium | reverse complement strand
TGCTAATAAAGCAATAAGTATTAGTTTTTTCATCGGCTGTCCTTCTACAGTTATTTCTAACAATGAGTTCACCGGCGGCGGGTTACCTTAAGCCAGGATTGAAGAGTAGGGCATCTCGTCCTGCCGAGGCTTTTTTAAAGAGCTGCGGCTTACCCGCCGTCCGCGTGAAACGATTGCTTAGCCAGCGGCAAATAAGCAACCGTCAACATACTATCCACGTCCTGTTTGGCCGAGTGCCGTCGATGGACACAATTCCATGAAAAGCCAGGATTGGCAAAATGTAGTTAATGCATCGAACACCATCGTTATGTTCGCGACTCGCTGCACAAAGAGGTCCTGAGTCTGCCGGATTGTTACTCGATCGAATTTCACATTTGTTGCCTGAATCATGTCGATTCAGGCGCAAGTGATGAAGTGCTGCCACAAATGCAGTCTTTTGAATGAGAACAGTGGAGCCGCCTTCGGTTTGAATCCTCAAGCTATTGGCATCAATATCATCGATCTGAAAGAACACGCCCTTGTGCTCGTCAGGAGTTCGTAGCTTGTCGTCAACGGGAAGGTGTTTCCATAGTCCCTGAATATGCAACTCACACGACTTACAAACTGTATTCGTCATCTTGGCACTCCGAGATAAGGCTGGCAAATTATTGTATGGTTTCTGTATATCTCGGACAGGTAACTCATATCATCATATTTAAAACTGATTGACAAGCAATATTTTGGCCTGATAAGAGTTTTTCTAACTCAATATCATTCAATCTTTCAAATAGGGAAGGTGCCGCGAACAGTATCGCTATGGCGGAAAGGGTTTTCTTGTGGACGGGCGCGGGTTGTATTTTTTCTTGACAAGCATATTGTCTAGTGCTATTAGGTAATTCTAGTAATGTGGCTTAAATACATTTCAATTAAATAGAAAATCAATTAGTTATTTAACCTAATGAAAATATAAGCAAGCGTCATTTATCAGCTATATATCTCGCAGTTAAGTTGTTTTTATTGTACAAATGACCGAAACAGCTTCCATTGTCAGTGAATTGAACTGAAATATCTAATCTCCATAGGGTTGCATTAACTATACAATAGAGCCAGGCCAGTTTCAAAACGTTCAGTTTTGTCCAAGGTCAAGGAAGACGAAAATTTTAACCACAGGAATATATTGAATATTTCGAGGACTAAAATTCGAGCCTGACGCAGAGATTGGGCAAAAGGGGGCGTTTTGAAATTGGCTCAATACATAGGCGTTGGGCAGCAAGGGCATGATTACCTGTATTGATGCCGAGCGTGGCTAGGAAAAAGAAGAGTGGCAGTAAATAGAGGGACTGGAGAAAGTACAAAGAAACGTATTATTGAATCAGCCAAGAGGCTGTTCGCCGAGCAGGGGTATCAAAAAACCACCATAGTGGATATCTCCAGGCAGGCGGGGCTTTCGGAAGCGGCGCTTTACGAGTATTTTCAGGGAAAGGAGGATCTGCTCCTGACCATCCCGGACCTCTGGGTATCTGAATTGATCGCGGGTTTGGAAGAGCAGCTCTTTGGGATCAAAGGGGCATTTAATAAACTGAGGAAATACCTGTGGTGGAACATGCGTCGCATTGAGCAAGAGCCCCTGGACGCCAAGATAGTCTATCTTTTCCTGAAAACCAATGCGAATTTCATGAAGACCGAGGTCTATTCCAATGTAAAGATTCTCTATTCTTATCTGCTTGATATATTTGAGGAAGGGAAAAAGACCGGCGAAATGAAAGCAGATCTTGATCCCTATCTGGCCAGGAATATTGTTGTTGGGACCATGGACCATCTGGTCACTCGCTGGCTCTTGAAAGATATGTCATATTCCCTGTTCGATAACCTGGAGGACACATTTCAACTCCTGGTGGATGCTTTTCGATCTAGTGAGTCGAGGGAGAAAGGACAGGAACATTAATTGGTTGACCGTCGTTGGGAAGGTGTCTGGAGGCTGGCAGAAGAAGGCTTTCATTTGTTTAACAAAGAACATTTAAGGAGGGTTGATTGATGGCCAAGTTACTATTTGAATGGGATTATTCATCGTATCCGGGGGCAAAGAAGTACCCTCACCTGTTCAAACCGATTCAAATCGGCAATCTGACTGTCCCTAACCGTATAAAGTACGCTGCGACCGAGGATAACCTGAATGATCACAATGGGTTCATCACGGATGCTGATGTGGAATACATGCGGTTGAGGGCAGAGGGTGTTGTGGGGGGGCTTTGTTTCATGCAGGGTGTTTACATGGATCCTCCTCGCAAAGGACAGGGATATGTGGGGCAGGCGGCGGCCTGGGATGACAAATATATCCCCGGTTTGAAGAGGATCGCGGATGCCATTCACAGCCAGAAGGCGATCGCCGGATTCCAATTGATGGACTGTGGCCGGGTTGGCGCCGTGGAAGTGGAGAGCGGGCACGCCCCATCCACGGTTCCTCAGCGACTGCGCGTCTTCAAGCCCATGTTCGAGATGACCAATGCTGAGATCAAGGAAATGATCCAGCAGCATATAGATGCAGCGAAAAGGGGAATTGAAGCCGGGTTCGATGTGATAGAGATATCTGGTATTGTTGGATATCTGATTTCCAATTTTCTTTCCAGCTATACCAACCGGCGCACCGATGAATATGGGGGAGATATTCGCGCCAGGTCTCAGGCCATGATTGAAATAATACAGGGAGTAAAAGAGGTCTGCGGTCCTGATATCCCTGTGGGCATCCGCCTCTGTTCGGACGAGCTGTTGAGCGATGTCAGGGGGAATACGCCCGAAGAGTCCATGAAGACCTATGAGTTTGCCGAAGAGGCAGGCGCGGATTACATCAGTTGTACGTTAGGATGGCAGGAGTCCATATTCCCTGTGATCAGCAGGGATATCCCCCAGGGGAACTGGCTGTTCCTGGCAAAGAGGGCCAAGGAACATGTGAAAATCCCCATCCAGATGGCCTACAGACTGTTCACTCCTGACAAGCCCAACAAGGCCATTGGGGACGGTGAACTGGACATATGGGAAATGTGCCGTTCTATGATCGCTGATCCCTTGATGCCGAAGAAGGTGTTGGAAGGCAGAGAAGATGAAGTAAGACATTGCGTGGCGTGTAACCTCTGTCTGGCCAGACTGTTTCGCGATGCCCCGATGACCTGCTACATCAATCCACGCTGTGCCCATGAGCACGATGAGGCATTTTACCCGAAACCGGTGGAGGAAGATGA
>JAADGR010000515.1 GCA_013152225.1 Calditrichota bacterium | reverse complement strand
ACCAAATCCATTTTTACAGCATTTCCTACGACCCATTGCACGCCGGGCATTTGTAATAATTTTGCACCCTGTGTCTGTGCCTGGCAGCCGACCAGAGCAATGCGCGCATGTGAATTGATGCGGTTTACTTTATTAACCAATCGTCGGGTATCCGCGTCGCCGTTTTCGGTAACCGTGCAGGTATTGATCACGACAAGATCGGTCGGCGCGCCGAAATCGAGAACATCATAGCCTTGCTGTTCAAAGCTGCGCTGAATGATAGCCGTTTCCGCCTGGTTGAGACGGCAGCCTAATGTATAGAATGATACGGTTTTAAACATTTTTTTTATTTTGTTAGATTTTTGTGACAACTTGCGAAATTACATTCGATTCTCAAAATAACCCACAGGGGTTTTTGATAGGTTGTAAATATAAAAACTCTAAACTCGGGATGCAATCAAAATAGTCCCGCCGCAACGAGCAGTATAATCGGGTTTGTACGTATTACTGTTTATATTTTTTTATCAGTTCCCAAATTGTCTCAAAGGATGAAATGAACTTTTCTTTATGCTCGGAGGTAAAGGGAGCCAGAAATTGACGAAACATTTCGGTCAGCGCATGTTGACGCTTCTCCATTAATCTCAAACCTTTTGGAGTAACAGTGAGGACAGCCTGGCGCTTATCTGTATATTCACTGACTTTGGAAAAGTAATTTAATGCAATCAAACGATTCGCCAGTTCCGTCCCTGTTGAGGGAGCCAGCGCCAGCTTTTTACAAAATTGCGAAAGCGACAAAGTGCCGCTGGCATTCAAAACGATTAACGCCTGAAATTGCCGCATGGACAGTTTTTCATCTTCGGGATGTTGTCGTCCCAAATCATGAAAGGCTCCCATAATATTGGGAGCCACTTCAGCCAATCGCCTAATATCTTTGTCGTTCAATTTAATTTATCCTTTTTAAAATCCGTCGTGATCTCTAAAAATATCCTTCTTCCTGTCCATGGGTAATTCGTAAAAAATCGAAAAGCATGTCATCGCGAGGAGCGGTGTGACAGTTTACCCCGAGTTATCTGGGCAGCGATCTTTATAAAACAGCGTGTTAGCCGACATTCAGAACATACCCAACACCTCTTTTTTGACCGGTCAGAGAAATATTCCCGCTCTAAAGGTCGTTTGACCCCAGCCCGCCTTTGGCACGAATTTTCATGTTTGATGTTACAATGGCTTGGGTCATTTCAGGCTCATTACCGATTAGAATTGTGTCGATAATGCGGCACGATTTGATGTTTGATTCGTATGTACGAAATATAGCTTTGCAGAATTTGAAATGCAAGAAAAAATAACCCGGATATTTATCGGATGCCAGATGCCGGATTCCAGATTCCAGACGCCAGATTCCGGATGCCGGATTAAATAATCTGCTATCTGTCATCCGCCATCCGCTTCTCGTTTCAGCCTTGACTTTTCGCTTTCTTGGTGTTATCTTTTATTTTTACCATCATAATTTATATTGAAATTCAGAGGTGAACATGAAAACCGCTATTATTCTCGCTGCCGGTCGGGGCAGTAAAATCTGGCCTTACGGAGTCACAAAGAATAAATCTGTGCTGCCGATTGCCAACAAGCCGATTATTAAATGGACCATTGAATCACTGAAGAAAAACGGCATTGAAAATATTATTATTGTGACAGGTTATCGCAAGGAGCAGATTGCACACGCCGTGGGTACGGAAAACAGCGTTACACTTGTTGAGCAAAAAGGAGGGATCGGAACCGTACCTGCACTGCTTTCCGCCTGGAGTGAAAGCGGCGGCGATCCCGTCGCTGTCGTGTATGGCGATATTTTGCTGACGGAAGAAAATATTGCCCTTCTTTTCGAAAAGCAGCGAACCGCGAAATCCCTGGCCGCTGCTCTGGTTCAACCTTTGCAAAGCGAATTGCCCAATGACTGGCTTTGCGCCCAGGTTAAAGATGAGTCCATTGATTATGTTCTCGGGCATCCACGTGATGATGTTTCCCATCGTTTTTGCGGCGCTTTTGTTTTTGATCAATGCTTTCTGCCCTATTTACGGCGCAATCCCGGGATCATGCAGGCGACGCAGGTAGGCATGATGTCCCCCGACGAAGCGCATATTGAAGATTCCATTCAACTGGCCATCGATGATAAGCAAAAGATATTGGCTGTTGAAACGAAAAATGTTTTCATCGATATTGACAAGCCCTGGCATATTTTAAGCGCAAATTACAATTGGTTGGACTATCTGAGTTCGAAATTATCTGAAAATCATATTGGCAAGAATTCCAGGATTTCAGACGGCGCAAATATCAGCGGCAAGATTATTGTGGGCGAAAACTGCGAGATCGGCCCGGGTGTTTACCTGGAAGGCGATCTATGGCTGGGTGACAATTCAAAAATCGTCCAGGGTGCGATTATTGAGCCGCGTGTTGCCATCGGCAAAAACACTATTGTGCGGCGCTACAGCCAGATCGAGGCTGGCACTTCGATCGGCGATGATGGTTTTGTCGGCCATGGCGCTGAGGTGAGCGGCGTACTTATGCGCAGAGCCTGGGCTTATCATTACGGCGAATACTGGGGCGTCCTCGGCGAATCCTGTGATTTGGGTGCGGCAACCGTCTGTGGCAATCTGCGTTTCGATGACATGCAAACGGCCCATCGCATAAAGGGGAGAAGGGAGGTTCCGCAAACCGGTGCCAATGCAGCATATCTTGGAGATTTTGTGCGTACGGGCGTAAATACGATTATTATGCCGGGAATCAAAGTCGGCCCTTACAGCGTTTTGGGAGCCGGCGCGATTATTCAAAAGGATGTGCCGGAAAAAAGTCTTGTGTATGTGAAACAGGAGCAGGTGCAGAAAGAGTGGGGGACGGAAAAGTATGGATGGTAGGGAGAAATGAATAGTGAAAAATGAAAAATAAAAAATGGAGAACGGAAAAAGGAGGAAGGAAAAGGAAAGACGAAAAAGGAGAATAGGGAAACGGAACCGGGAATTGACGATTGGATTGTTGTTTGATAAGAAGCGAATGAACTTTGAATTGTCTTTTGGTTAGTATTATTTTTCACTATTCACTATTCACTATTCACTATTCATTTTTC
>JAADGR010000176.1 GCA_013152225.1 Calditrichota bacterium | reverse complement strand
GGCCTGGAAATAAAAGTCATTGGTGTAATCGATGCCGCTGCGAGAGGGGCTGTCCGTTTGTTTAAGGATGATCAAAGTGGAACTGTTGCCGTTATGGCGACTGCAGGAACAGTAGCATCCGGCGGATATGTTTCCGCATTAGAATCGCAAATGCAAACATTAAAGTTTTCAGGAGAGATTGCGATTTGCCAGCAAGCCGGTATCGGTTTGGCAGGAGCCATAGACGGGTCAGCCGAATACATCGCACCGGATGCCGTAAAACCGAGAGACGAATATAAAGGTCCCTCGGAAGAACATCCTGACGCCCCTATTGATTTGGCCATTCTGAGTCGCTATGGTTTTGATTGGGAGAACCATAAAATGCTATTTGCAGGTGACCCCGAAAATCCTGAAAATATTCAGATTAATTCTGTTGAGAATTATATATCCTACCACCTTGTCTCCCTGCTGGAAAAGATTCGCACTACTGCTGAGGTAAAACCTTTAAAGGCAATCATTTTAGGCTGCACCCATTATCCTTTCTACAGAGATACTTTTGAGAAGAAATTAAAATGGCTTTACAATTATCAAGAATCCGGAAAATATATATACCGACCTTTTATGGCCAAACACATCGAACTGGTAGATCCGGCGGAGAACACTGCAAAAGAACTTTATGAATATCTGGGAAAGAGCGATCTTTTCAATAACAACAATTTATCCAGGAGTGAGTTTTACATCAGCGTGCCTAACAAATTTAACAATGGTATTCAGTTAGATTCTGCGGGTACTTTTACTTATGAATATAAATATGGAAGAAAAGCAGGACGTATCCAGCAATACGTAAAAAGAGTTCCTTTTAGTAAGAAAACGATTTCACCTGCTATTATTTACCGCCTGTCAAAGAAAGTGCCGGTAACCTTCAGTTTAATCAGGAATTTCGATCGGGTGAATCCCAAAAACCAGTTCAATGAAAATAAATGACAGGTTTTAAATCCGGCACGTTGCAAGAGGTACGGAATTAGATTAATTCATAAAGCACAGATTGGACTGATTATAATATTTAATATTTAAAAACCTGATTGTTTTAGTAACTCATTAACAAAAGAAAGGAGAGCCTGCAAATTAAAGCAAATGTTTTTTGTAATTCAGTTAATAACCCGTTAACTAAAGAAAGGAGGACATGCAAAATAACGCAAATGAATTTTTTAAATAGTCGATTAAACAAATTCCAGAAATTGGAGGAAAGTATGAAAGCGCGAAAAAAGATTGCTTTGTTTTTTTTGCTTGCAGCAATATTTTTAATTCACAATTTATTGCTTGCTCAAGCCACATCAAAGGGCGATACGCTTATTATTGGTCCAATAAACCATGACGGCACGCCTGTTGGTGCATTGAACTATTACATTAATTCTGATAGCACTGCTAACGGAGATAGGGTGCATTCGGTCTACAAACTACTGCATGGTAAAACCTATATCATCACCGAACCGATTATAGCTAACTATCCTCTTACGATAGTCGCTGATTCGGACGAAAGTGTGATTAGACCACTTATTCGAGCGGGTCTTAAAACGGACGGGAGCCCTGTAAGTCCCCTGATCGAAACCTACGACAACATGACTCTCATCAATCTTTACATTTCAGGTATTGCACCGACCGGGGATGCAAGTATCGGTTCCAAAATAATTATGAATAAAGGAGAGAATGCAAGGCATATCATTAAATCTTGTGTTTTTGAAAATGAATTCGCAAAATGGGGATTTCTGCGAAACAGAGCTCCGGGTGGCAAATACTACGTCAGCGATTGTAAAGTCAGAAATTTTGTTCGAAAGGGTGCCACCTGGACTGGAACATTTTTGACCTTGAGCATTGCCGATACTGTAAAAATGGTTAACAACACATTTTTTAACCTTAATGGTCCGGTCATAACAACTTCAGAAGATATTGGTGTTCTCTATGCTGAATTTGACCATAATACGTTTGTAAATTTTTGTGTTCATCAATGGATAATGAATGTTCCTGTAATTGCAAAAGTCACGAATAACATATTCTACAATTGTTTTACATTTAGTACCGGACCCAAAGAGAGGTCTGAACAGGTGGACAAAACAATAAATGGTATTATTCATGAGCATCCGATGGATCCGGCAGTACTTGATTCTGTCTGGTCATCAAAGTATGATCCAAATGGCGACGGTACACTTGTAGAATCTGAAAGAGCGTATGAGTTGAAAAATAATGCCTGGTTCTATTCACAGCCAATACGAGATTACTGGGCGGCAAATGATTCAATTGCTGCTCAAACCTGGATGAATGACACGGTTAGGGTTAAATGGTTTGATGATAATGAAGGACATCCTCTTTTCGTGGAAGAAAATACAATAAATGAGGATCCTGGTTTTCTTAATGCCGGTGGTTCAGATGTGCTGTTAGCTCAAAACAATCAGAGCATACTCGAAGGCACGGGCGGTGTACAGTGGTCTTATAATACAGATAACGATCCTGTTCAATTTGAATGGCCGCTGCCGGAAGATTTATCATATACCAATGCAACTCTTCTTACTGCGGCTGAGGGAGGCTTTCCTGTAGGCGACTTGAACTGGTATCTTGACAAGAAAAAGGAATGGGTGACAGGTGTAACATCTGACTTGAACACTGGAATTCCAACTGATTTTAATTTATCTCAAAACTATCCAAATCCATTTAATCCGACAACGAACATGACTTACCGGATTGCTAAAAATGTTCAGGTTTCATTGACTGTCTATAACCTGTTGGGCCAAAAAATACGTACGCTTGTCAATAAAAAGCAGGCTGCTGGTCAATATCGCGTTCAATGGGACGGCAGGGATAATAGTGGTCAGAAAATCGGTTCTGGAATTTTCTTTTATACTCTGAATGTAGGAGATAAACACCAGATTACTAAGAAGATGGTTATGGTTAAGTAACAAAACCCCGGAACAACTACAAGCTGAATCTGCTGTTTTTTCATCCTTTCTCTGGGTTAATGAATGGTTAGTTACCGGTAGCTGGCAATGTTGCAGTTATCGGTAACTACCTATCCTACACAATTCATAAATTTCCAAAATCACCTCTCCCTGCGTCATGAAAAAGGCGTAGCAGAAGCAATGATGGTTTTTTTTAATGACAGCCGGTCGAAATTAATGTTAGTTGCTCTGCTTCACTTCTCCCATCAACACCTGCACGGTCTTTTCCAGTTGTCTGTCGATGCCTCTGGCTGCATCGCCAGGCTGGTCCCACACCACGACATCCGGAATGCAGCCGTGGTTTTCCTCCTCCAGCCCGGAATAGATGGCGTACCAGCCCCGGTACGGGACACGAAAGCTGGAGCCGTCGATCAGAGTGATAGCGCCAGTGCTGATGACCAGTCCGCCCGTGGGCGCACCAACAACTTTGCCGCGCTTCAAACCCTTCATAGCATGGGAGAAAATTTCCGCATTGCTGAATGACCATTCGTTGCACATGGACACCACGGGCTTGCTCCAGTAATATAGAGGCAAACGCGTTTGCGGGTACCCTTTGCCACCGTCGCGCGGAATGGTATAGGCGTGCGGTCTGACGGCAAGCATGGTCAGAAGAATATCCGTGGTCCAGCCGCCGCCGTTGTTGCGTACGTCGATGATGAGGCCGTCCTTGCCATGCGCAACGGAATAGAGTTCGCCTTCGAATTTTTCAGCGCTGGGCATATTCATGCCGCGGATGTGAACGTAACCCAATCTGCCACGACTCGCTTTTTCGACAAAAGCTCGCTTGGCATCGACCCAGCGGGCGTACTCCAGGTTGGTGAACTTGCCATAGTTAATGGGACGCACGACAAATTTTCGCATCGTTTTATCGGGACTCTGGATTTCAATCCTCACCTTTTCGTTGACCTTATCGTTCAGGAGCTTGTGGATGTTGGTGCCGGCCGTAATGGGCACATCATCAATGGACAAAAGGATGGCCCCGGGTTGGACTCTGGTTCCTTCCTGATCGCACGGCCCATTGGGCAGTACGCTCGCCACTTTCAGCCCCTTGCCGCGATAATTCTCATCGAAGCGAAGCCCGAGCATGCCTGTGCTGACGTGAGGGCCGCCGGAAAGCCCGCCTATGCCCAGATGTGAGGCATCGAGTTCGCCAAGCATAAGCCGGATGACGTCGTTAAATCCACGCGTGGTGACGGCTTGCACTGCCGGCGGTCTGTATTTCTTTTTCATGGCTTTCCAGTTTACGCCATGAAAATTGGGATCGTAAAAACGCTCGTTCAGCGTCATCCAGGCTTCGTCAAATTTTTGCGCGCGTTCGGCCTGATAATCGATTACCATTTTTGCGCTAAAGGCAAGCGCTTTTTGCTCTTTGCTGTCGGGAGCCAGCGAGTGCAACGTTCCCTTGGAAAGGAAATAGATGCTTTTGCCGCCGGTGCCGAATTTAACGTGCGAAGGAGCCAGGTCTGTATTGCTCAGTCTCGTCAATTCCGAGCCGTCCCAGTTGATTTTATAAAGATCGCGTTTTTTATCTGCGTCCGCTGCAAAGACAAAGTATTTGCCGTCGGGACTGATGTCGAAATTGCTTTCCTCACCGGGCAGAGAAGTGACCCGACGCAGACGCTTGTGAATCTCTTTAAAGTCAATTTTGACGACCACGGAATCCTTGACCGGTTCACCGTTGTCCGCTTGCTTTTGTTCTTCTTCGGCTTCCCATTCTTCTTTTGTCTTTTCATTATCCTTTTTCTGCAAAAAGACAAACCAGATGTCCTGGGTGTCGGCTTTGCGCCGCGAGATAAAACCCAACTTTCGTCCGTCTCTGGACCAGACGGGAAAAGTATCATTATCCGGATGCAGGGACACATTCACGGCTTTACCGCCCTCCGCCGGTATGATGAAAACGTCGCTATTGAATTCATTGTCGTCGCGGGAATAAGCGATCCATTTGCTGTCCGGCGACCAGGCATACTGCGGCGTGGCCCAGCCGGTCAGAATGGCTTTGTCGTTCTTGCCGTCGATGCTCATGACGTGCAAATCACCTTTACCGCGAATGTAAGATATTTTTGTCCCGTCCGGCGAAAATTTCGGCTCGGTCTCGCTCTGATCGCTGCTGACCAGGCAGACCTCCTCGAATTTGAGCGCCTGGATCAGATCATTTTTTTCGCCTTTTGCCGGGTAGAGCATATAAATATCATTTATCCCCTTGCGATCCGAGACAAAGAGCAGCGTGTCGCTATTGGGTGCCCAGAAAATATTCCGTTCCCGCGCCGGTGTGTTGGTCAGCCGAATTGTTTTGCCGGTTTTACCGTCTTTTTTCAGCGTGGTTAAAAAGATTTCGCCGCGCACGACAAAAGCCACTTTTTTCTCATCCGGCGAAACAGCCATTTCCGTAGCCTGATTGGTAAATGTTTTGCTCTCGACCAGATTGGTTTTCACATCCGATGGTGCAATGATATCCACTTTTTTCGTTTTGCCTGTTTCGGTGTTGTAAGTCCAGATGTCCGTACCTCTTTCATAGGCGATGACCTGGCCGTCGCGGGAAATGGAAGGAAAGCGTACGCCATCGTCTTGGTGGAAAGTGAGTTGTTTTTTTTGTTCGCCGTTCAAATCCATTTGCCACAGGTTAAACGTATTGGCTTTGCCGCGATCCGAGACAAAATAGATGGTCTTGCTGTCCACCACCCACAGGGGCCGCCAGTCATTGCCATCATAGGTCGTTAGACGACGGAAATCCTTTGACTTGAAATTGTAGAGCCAGATGTCGCAATTACTGCTACCGCGATAGTGCTTGCGATTCCACGCTTCACGTCCTCGTGCATAAACCAGCCATTTGCCGTCCGGCGAAATCTTGCCATGGTTCACGTATGCGGCCACCAATTTTGTCGGTGTGCCGCCATTTTTCCGTTTCACCTGATACATCACCGGCGTGCGATGATAATAGAAATCGCGTCGGGACGTAAAGTACAATGTATTTCCATCCGATGACCAATCGCACATCTGATCGCCATTGGAAAAATAAGTAATGCGTTCCGGCACACCGCCTTCGGCTGGAATGACGAAAATATCATCATTGCCGAACCTGTCGGAGGAAAAGGCAATCTCTTTGCCGTTCGGCGACCAGACCGGAAAGCTTTCATAGGCCTCGTGCACGGTCAGTCGTTCCGCTTTGCCGCCGTCAATGGGGACAAGCCACAGGTCGCCCTGGTAAGTGAACGCCAGCGTAAGTCCATCCGGACTTGGCGCCGGAAAATGGCCCATTTGAATAGGGGCTGATGAGGCTTGACGAACAGGAAGAACAAGTACGACGAAAATGATGAATAGGTATTTACGGAATCCCATAGATCGCTCCTTTCTGATTAACTATTCTGACCCGAAGAGTGTGTTTTGGTAATATAAAAAATATCTTTGTAAAACGGGTATAAAAAAATGATTCCTTGTTAAAATGAAGGGGTGATAGATGAGTTGCTCAGGCCCGTAACGTACGGAGCGTAATAACAAGTGAGCGCCAGGATTCCCGGGAATTGTGTGTTTTTGGTGTTATTTTTGCTTCACATCACATTAATTGGCCCACCGATGAAATAATCTTTGCTTTAAGGATGTTCACCCTGTTAATATTTTAATTCATAATCATTCGCAGAAAAAATAAAGTTAGAAATGGCTGACTACATTTATGTAATTGTTGGTCATACAAAATTATGGAGATCGAATCTATGAGGCGACCATTTCAGAAACCGAACAGCTTTATCTTAACGATTTTTACAACCCTTGTGTTTTTTGCCGCCATTGCCGATGGCGCCGACCTGAGCGGCTCTTTGACCGATGTTGCGGCCGGCACTCCTATTGCCAATGCTGTCGTCTGGCTGGAGGGCACGGCTTACAAGGACACAACGGATAGCGGCGGAAAGTACTTTATCTCGAACATTCCGGCCGGGTCCTATACTGTTATCGTGGCAGCGGAAAATTATCAGCAAAAAGTGATTTCCGGCTTTCAGGTTAGCGATGTGGTGCCGGTGGAGTTGGCAAATTTTTCGGCCAGGCTGGAGGGCAGTCACATTGTGTTGCAATGGAGAACCAATTCCGAAAGCGCCAACATGGGGTTCGAGATTTACCGACGCGATAGCGGCAAGAGCGATTTCGGGAAAATCGGCTGGGTTCCGGGAGCGGGCTCAACGTCAACACTGAGATTGTACAGTTTTGCCGATTTCGAGACTGAGACCGGTAAAAATTATTTTTACAAGCTGAAACAAATCGACTATAACGGCAAATCCGAATGGAGCGATGAGATTGAATTGCGCGTGCCTGTGCCTTCAACAATTTTGCTGGAACAGAACTACCCCAATCCGTTCAATCCGACAACGACCATCCGCTATCAATTGCCTCGCAAAACAAAAGTAATGATAAGCGTCTTTAACATTGAAGGCAAACAGGTCGATATTTTAATAAACAAGGCGCAGCAACCTGGTGAGCATTCCGTTACCTGGAATGGCCGGGATCGCTACGGTTCGCAATTGCCTTCAGGCATTTACTTCTTGCAGCTTCGAGCCGATAATTTTCAGCAGGTTCGAAAAATGACTCTGCTAGAGTAAATATAATTTTTCCATCTTATGTTGTTTTAACAAGGAAATCTAAAGGAGAAAATAATGAATCAATTCAAGTACAACAGTGTTTGGGTGTTTGGGATTTTTTTAACACTATTTCTTGCACTATCATTACAATCAGTAACTGCACAGAATACATTGAACGTCGATCTGACGCCGACGGGTTCTTTTAGCGGCCAGGTTCAACTGAATGGTCAATCCGTACACAGCGGTGCCTACATTTTCATAGAAGGCACTTCCTATGTCGGCGTCTCCGATGCTTCCGGAAACTATACCATTTACGGCGTGCCTTACGGTACTTATACATTGAAAGCACAAAAGGATGGGTACACTACCAAACAAGTGTCGAACTTGAGTATTACTTCCGCAGGCCAGGTGGTCAATGTGGCTGTGATGACGCTTGATCCCGTGGAAACGGCGGAACATATTTTTGCCGTTGCAACAAAATACTACACCCGCGGCCAGGCCGACAATGCTGTGACAGAATTCAACCGATTGATCAGCAGTTATCCGGGCGACGATCTGGCAATAGAAGCCGAATATCGCATCGCTTTCATTCATTATACCGAGGACAATTTTGCCCAGGCGCAAACGGAATTCAATGATTTTATTGCCAAATATCCTTCCAGTGATTTATTGCCGCTGGCTTATTATTGGCTGGGTAAGGCCAAATTTAATCTTGAGGATTACAATGGCGCCATTCAGGAGTATAACAAGGTCGTCACCAATACACCCACGCATCCCAAGGCGCCGGATTCGCAATACCAGATCGCTCGCACCTATCAAAAACAGGGTCAATACGATGTGGCAATCACGGCCTATCAAAAAGTCATAGACAATTATCCTTCCAGTTCCAGAGCGGCTGATGCACAGTACAGCATCGGTAGTTTGTATTTAAAGACCGATCAGTATGCCAATGCTGTTGCGGCGTTTGACATGGTGATCACAAACTATGCCGGCAACAAAATCGTTATCGATGCGCAATATCAGAAAGGCTATGTCTATTACAAAGACAGCCAATATGCAAACGCTATCACCGAATTCAATAAAGTGCTGACAAACTACCCTTCCAGCGATCGGGCATCTGACGCGCAATATTACAAAGCCTACTCAAACTATAGCATGGAAAATTACGATACCGCGATCATCGAATTCCAGGTGGTTTTGGATAATTATCCCACCAGCGACAAACTGGTCCTCTCGCAATATTATAAAGCTTTCAGCTACTATAATCAGTCCAGGTTTGATCTGGCTCTGACTGAATTTTTAAAGGTTACCACCGACCATCCGGGTTCGGATAAGCAAGTGGCTGCGCTTTATTATGCCGCGAACAGCAAGTACGATTCCGAAAGCTATACCTATACTCAGGCCATCACCGATTATCAAAACATAATCAATAATTATCCGAATAGTGATTATGCAGCCCAGGCGCAATACAAGATCGGACGCAGCTATTATCAGATGGAAAATTTCAATACAGCCATTACTGAGTTTCAAAAAGTAGTCGATAATTACCCTTCCAGTCAGCGGGTGGTTAATGCTCATTTCTGGAAAGGGTTCAGCTATTACTATCAGGCCGATTATAACAATGCGATTTCCGCATGGCAAACGTTCGTTGGACTCACGACGGCGAACAAAGAGGCGGGTGTGGCCTGGTATTACATCGGCCGCAGTTACGAAAAGGCCGGTGATAATGCCAATGCAAGAACAACCTATCAAAAGGTCATCAACGACTATCCGAACTGCAACAAGTTTAATGATGCTCAGAATCGGTTAGCAAACTTACCATAAGGGCCGGACTGAATGATGAAATATATGCAGATTTCGGTTGTTGTGGTGCTTGTCGCGAGCCTGTTTTTCGGATGCGGAAAAGAGCGTCCGGAAGCGGTTGACCGTTTCGAAACGGATGTAACCGGCGCGGATAGATTGTACCACACTTTCGACGCCGTGTTGGCCGAGCTGAACCAATTGAAAGCGGACCATCCGCAGCAGGTGCATTTGTTCTCGCTTGGACAAAGCGTCAAAAAGCGCCCTATTCCCCTGGTGCGCATGGATTTCAACAACGGCACTGTCTCGTCCCGGTATCTTTTTGTGGCCGGGACGCACGGCGACGAGGCCGCCGGTGTGGAAGCGCTGCTGTACGCCATGAAGGCCCTGTTGCAAATGGATGAAGCTGCCCGCAACTCCATGGTCAAAAAGGGCGTTGAGGTCTATTTCGTGCCGGTGCATAACCCCGATGGTTTCATTATCAATGAGCGGGAAAACGGGCGCGGTGTCGACCTGAACAGAAATTTCCCGTTCGGGTACGAGACGCAAAAGATGGAGCCGGAGACAAAGGCGCTGGTGGACCTTGTCAACAGCGTTGATTTTTCCGCCGGCATTTTCTTTCATTCGGCAAACGATGAAAAATACGAAAACGTCGTCCGCGTGCCTTTCGAACTTTCGCGAGGCAAGGTTGCCATGCAGCAAGAAGAGCAGGCCAGAGTCTGGAGGCTCGCACACCTCATCGAAGCGGCCGGCAACAAGTTGAACTCGCCGATTAAATACCGAAGCAGCCGCGAAATGGTGGATGCAAGCGGCATTGCTTCGGACTGGTGCATGAGCGCTTTTGTTGCCGGCGCGCAAAAAAAGCTTGTCCGCCTGACCTGTCGCAATCCTCATCCCTCCGTTACGGTGGAGTTGTGTTACCCCAAACAGCCGATGAAAGCGGAACGGTTGCAACAGGAAAAGGACGAGGCCTTTGCCATAGTATGGGCTATATTGAATGAATTTTAAGCAATGTATTACACGGAAATTTAATGATGAATAACAGACGTCGAGTCATATTGGTGCTATTGATTCTTTTTGTCGCTTTGATCACTTTTAAAATCTTTTACCTGGACTATACGCCATCGACGATTGTTCCTGTTTCCGGCTATGAGGTAAAGGTGGCCATGCAGGTGGATGGACATGGTTCGGATATTCGGGTGATCACGGCTCTGCCTGTCAGCAACGACAGGCAAACAGTGTTTAGCGAAAAAGCCGATGCTGCTGTATTTAACTTTACCATCCACCGGGACAATGGCAATCGTTTCGGCGTCTGGCAGGCAAACAGGGTGTCGGGACATCAGGATTTCGGATACATTTATAAAGTCCGAACTCAAAAGGCGAGCTACATCCTGCCGAAAAAGCTTGCCAATTCTTTTTCTTATGACAGCGCGTTCGACGAATATTTGCAATCCTCAAAACTCGTTCAGGTGGGTGATCCGGTCGTTGTCGATATGCTGGCAAAACTTGGGCTTTCTCAGAACAGCGACGTTATCGACATTGTGCGCAAGGTTTACGATTATACAACCTTTAAGATCAAGACGACCGGCTTTTCCGGCAAGACCGATGCCATCACAACGCTGAGGCTGGGTGAAGCAAGCTGCAACGGTAAAAGTCGGCTCTTTGTCGCCATGATGCGCACCCTCGGCATTCCGGCCAGACTTGTTGGCGGACTCATCCTGAAATCGGGGACGAAACGGATCAGTCACCAGTGGGTGGAAGTTTACCTGGGTGACAAATGGGTGCCGTTTGATCCGACCAACAAGCACTTTGCGGAACTGCCCGCCAACTACCTGGTGGTCTATTACGGGGACCAGCCTTTTTTTCAGCGCACGAGCAATGTAAATTTTAAATATGCATTTGTCATGGAACGACAGCTTTACCCGCAGGAAAGCGATTACAGCGCTCTTGCCGCCCATCCTCTGAACATCATGAACGCCTGGTCTCTGTTCCAGCGGGCCGGCCTTTCCATGGAATTGCTGCGCATTATTTTGATGATACCCATCGGCGCCGTCGTCGTGGTCATCTTTCGCAGCGTCATTGGTATTCAAACATTCGGCGTCTTTTTGCCGGTGCTCATTGCTTCGGCCTTTCGGGGGAGCGGTTTGTTCTGGGGCTTGGTTACATTTGTCAGTATCATTTTGCTGGGTGCGTTGTTGCGATATTTGCTGGATCGATTAAAGCTGTCCCATACGCCCAAACTCACCATTCTGTTGGTGTTTGTCGTTTTATCATTGTTGACCATTTCGGCGTTTGGCGTTAAATTTAACAACATGGACATTGCCCGCGCCACGTTGTTCCCGCTGGCGGTCATGGCCATCACCATCGAGCGATTTTCCCTTGTCACCCAGGAAAGAGGATTTAAGCATAGTCTGCGCATATTCGGCAATACCATCATTGCCGTTATTTTTAGCTACCTGGTTATCAACTCTCTTTTTTTGCAGACGGTGGTGCTGGCTTTTCCCGAAACTATGCTGCTGGTCATTTGTGTCAGCATTTACCTGGGGCATTGGGTCGGCCTGCGGGTTACGGAATTGATTCGCTTCAAGAGCCTCATTTTCGAACACAGAGGAACACGATGATGGAAAAATATTCGGCGATTTTGGGCATCAACGAGCGAAATATCAATTATGTCTTTCATTATAATGAACGCAAATACTATCCCATGGCGGATGATAAGGTGTTGACCAAACAGATTCTGCAGCAGGCCAACATCCCGACGCCGAAATTGTTGTATCTCTACGAGTACTTTTATCAACTCAATCATTTTACGGATGATTTAAAGGAACGCTCGGAGTTTGTCGTCAAGCCTGCCCGGAGTATGGGCGGAGGCGGTATTCTCATTTTCGATCGTTATGAAGAGGAGCAATGGATCACTTCTTCAGACGAGGCTTTTAACGCCGAAGAGTTGTACGAACATGCCGCACAAATTCTCAGCGGCGTCTATTCGCTGGACAACACCGGCGATACAGTGATGGTGGAGGAAAAAATCCAACTGCACGAGTTGTTTCGGGATATTACCTATCAGGGCATCCCTGATATTCGGGTCATCGTTTTAAAGCATCACCCGGTCATGGCTATGCTGCGTATTCCCACCAGGATGTCGCAGGGACGCGCCAATTTGCACGCCGGCGGCATTGGTGTTGGTATCGATCTGCAAAGCGGCGTAACCACCACCTGCCGTATTCACAAACAAGTGCTGGCGGAAAATCCCGATCTGGAAAAGAAACTATCGGGATTGCAGATTCCCGATTGGGACATGATCCTGGATATCGCCGGACATGTGCAGGATCATATCCCTTTAGGGTATCTGGGTATCGATTTTGTTATCGATCAACGCTACGGCCCGCAAATTCTGGAACTGAATGTTCGCCCCGGACTGGAGATACAAAACATTAACGGAACAGGCCTGAAGGAAGCACTGGAAAATATCGAGGAAAATTTATGAAGCCGGCTAGAGTTTTGTTGTCATATCTTGTACCCGCTCTTGTCTTAACGACCTTGCTTTTTAGCAATTTCCTCAGTCGAGTCGGATTACTGGAAAAATGGTTCATCGTTGATAATGAAATAAAAGTAACCGTGTCGCCAATGGCCACGTCCGTTCGCCAGAACGTCGAGAACATCCAGCTCGGCCAGGAGAGCGAAGAGTGGGCCGCCGACCCTGTGCCATCGGAACAGGAAACGGAATTTATGCGAACGGTGCGCCAGGCTATGGAACGGGAGGCATTTGCCGATGTCATCCGTTTAGCGCAACAGAAAATACAGGAGAATGCCGATAACGGCCAGGCTTTTGTTTATCTTGGCCTGGCTTATTTCAAAACAAAAGAATTGAAAAGAGCACGGGATGCTTTTACCCGACTGCTTCGGATCGATCCCGAGAACGCGCGCGCCCATTTTTATCTTGGACTCATTTCATCCTCGGCAAACAACCTGGTCGCAGCAAAGGACTATTACATGAAGGCCATCCAGTTGCAGCCAAACTATGCGGATGCTTATTATAATCTCGGCACGCTGTGGTTAAAAATGGGCGGCTATGCGGAGGCGACGAAATATTTGACCCGCGCCGCCGAACTGGATAATTCCGCCGGCGCTGCCAAAGTTTACTACAACCTGGGATTGACCTATCAAAAACTGAGAAAATCAAAAAAAGCGGCTCGCGCTTATCAAAAAGCCATCAAGCTTCAGCCCGATCTTTCGTCGGCATGGTACAACCTGGCCTTGCTGGAGCTGCGTCAGAAAAAATATGACCTGGCTGAAAGCAGATTCCTCAAACTGCTTCGGCTGGAGCCCGATAATGCCCAGGCGGTTTTTAATCTCGGCTTGCTGCATTATCAACAACAAAATTGGCAAAAAGCGGCCGATTATTTCAAACAGGCCCTGCAAATCAATCCTTCTTACGGCAAAGCCGAGTACAATCTCGCCATGTCCTACGGCAATCTGGGCCGGTACAGGAAAGCACAACAAGTTTACCTCTCCTTGCTAAAGCGCCAGCCCGACAATGAGCAGGTGCGCATCAACCTGGCTATCGAATACCTGGAAACCGGCGACGAAGCAAAAGCTCTGCAAGAGTACGACGCCGTATTAACACGCAGCAAGTCCGTCAAAGCGTATTATAATCGCGGCACTTATTATCTTAAAAAAGGCCGTTTGCCCGAGGCTGGGAGCGATTTCAAAAACGCTCTAAAGATCGAGTCCGACAATGTCGGCGCCCTGTACAATCTGGGTCTGACCTATCTGCGCCGGGAAGAATTCGAAAAGGCGGCTGTAAAATTCCGGCGTGTACTGCAAATCGATTCCCAACACATCGAGTCGTTGTACAACCTGGGACTGGCCCGGCAGCTTGCCGGCAAATTGGATGAAGCCAACAAAACCTTTACCCAATTGCTGACCATCAAAGAAGATTATCCGCAGGCGTGGTATAATCTCGGTCTTATTTACAGCAAAAAAGAGCAGTTTGACAAGGCGATTAACAGTTATCAAAAAGCCATCGAACTGAAAGAGAATTATCCCGAAGCGCACTTTAATCTGGCCAGGGCTTATGGCGCATTAAACCGAAGGGCTGAGGAGATCGAATCCTATCGCCGGGCTTTGCAATACAAGCCGGACTATCCCGAGGCCCTGCTCAACCTGGGCGTCGCCTACTATCGGCAAAAAGAATGGAACAAGGCAATTCAGGATTTCGAAAAGGCAACAGCGCTGGACCGTAATTATGGAGAGGCTTATTTCAATCTGTCGCTGGCCTACAAGCAGATTGGCGAAATCGACAGGGCGCTGGATGCCGCCCAACATGTGATAAAGCTGGACAAGAAAAATGCTGCGGCTTACGACCAATTGGGCGTTTTGTATGCGGCGAAAAAAGATTACAAGTCGGCCATCAAAGCGTATAAAGAGGGTCTCAATCTGGATCCGGAAAACGCCAAAATATTGTACAACCTGGCCATTGCTTATCGAAATGCCGATCAGGTTAACAATACCAGAGCGACATACGCCAGACTGATCGAGTTGCAACCCGATCACGAAAAGGCTCTTTACAATCTGGGCATATTTTATATGGATCAGGATGAGCTCGATCGTGCTGCGCAAGCGTTCGGGAATCTGCTAAAACTCAAGCCCGAACACGCCAGGGCGCTCTATAACCTGGGTCTCATCGCCTCGCGCCAGGGCAATTTTGAGCAGGCTGTCGCCTATTATCGTCGCGCTGTGGAATCCAGACCAAACTACAAAGGCGCCATGTATAACCTGGCCATTACTTACAAGCGGCTGAGGCAATACGAAGAAGCTATTGCTTTTTACCAGAAAGCCATCGATGTGGACCCCAAATATGAATCCGCTTATTTTGGCCTGGCCAAACTGTATGCCGATATGGGTGATTTTGATAATGCCGTGGGAAAATATAAAAAGCTGCTCCGTATCAATCCTGACAATTTAAAGGGATTGATTAATCTGGGGGTGATCAAGCTGAAGCAGAAAAAATTTGACCAGGCAAAAGAAATGTTTCTGCGAGCGGACAGGGTTCGCCCGGATTACTGGAAAACCCAATACAACCTGGCATTGATTGCGGTTGAGCAAAACGAGATGTCGGACGCTATTGCTTATCTCGATCGCACCATCGAGCTCAGCCCAAAATATCGTGCGGCGCAGGAATTGTTATCGAAACTGAATAGTACTAGTACTAAAGGTGATGTCAATGCGATGTAATTTAAAATGTTATATGCTTGTTGTTTTTTTCGGTTTGCTGCTTGTTCAAGCGAGCGATTCTATTGGCCGGATACGCAGCAAAACGCCGAAACTAGGTGTCAAAATCGGCACCGGCTACGATACCAATATTTTTCGTGTGTCGCAGGCGAGCGATTCGAATAGGGTGGAGGCACCCAGGGAAACGATCGATGCCAATTTATCCTGGTGGATTTATTGGGACAGGAGAATCAAGACCTATCTGTCCACGTCAGGTCGTTATTCGAACTATCAGGGAAATTCTTTTGCCAATGAATGGGATTGGAAGGCAAAGGGTAAAACTTTTCTCGCGCTCATTCGCCGGCCCAGGGGGTTCAGGCCCGGTGTCAAGTGGATGTTCGAGTTCGAGGCCGCCCGGAAAGATCAAATTTACACGGACAGAGCATTGGGCGCCGAGAATTTTTTGACGCTCAACGGCAATGGGGCGGATCAGGTTCCGTTGAAAGATCTGCTGGACCGTTCCTCTTTCCTGATCGGAAGCGGCTTTGATATTGCTTTCAATCGATTGTCATCTCTGTCGCTGGAGTATTTTATGGAAAACAACGATTATAAGAATATCGACAATCCGGCCTTGCAAAACACCTACTCGCTGGATAACGTCGGAAGCGGTTTTGTTGTGGATTTCGTCGTCGAACCCACAAATTCGACTAAAATCAGACTGAGCTACGAAGGCACGGATCGTCGGTACGAGCACAAGCTGGCTCGCAATCTGGCCCGCCGGGAACTTGCCGACCAACAGAGACGCTACTGGTTCGACAAGTACGGCCTGACCCTTTATTGGGATACATATCGTTTTCGGGCAAGGCTTTCCGCCTCTACCCGATTCCGCGACGACAGTTTTGAAGGCTATTATAATTATGTTTATCGACACATTGGCGGTAATCTCGTTTTCGGCCTGCCGTTTGATATGACTCTATCTCTGGGGATGAAGAACGAATGGAAGGATTATGATAATCTGACCCTTGCCGACCAGGTGCTTCAAAATCGCTATGCGACCTTTGATCTCGGACTCGTTCTTCCCATATCATCGAATTTTGATTTCCTGGTCACTCTTATCCACGACCGCGAAAGATCGACTTTTCAAAAATTTACTTATGACCGCAACATTATTCTGGGCGGCATTGTTTTTGGTCGGGGCAGGTATTAGAGTGAGCC
>JAADGR010000285.1:3683-6255 GCA_013152225.1 Calditrichota bacterium | reverse complement strand
GGCAGCTTGATACTAAAAGTCGTGCCGAATCCCGGTTTGCTTTGCACGGCAATATCCCCACCTTCTTTTTTGATGATAGAGTAAGAGAGATATAATCCAAGCCCTGTTCCGCCGGTTGAACTTTTGGTGGTAAAAAAAGGTGTGAATATATATTTCATGTTTTCCCGGGGAATGCCCATTCCGTTATCGGTAAAGTCGACAAAAACCCACCGCCGGTCGGAAGACAGGGAGGTGATGATTTTCAGAATACCGCCTTTGGGCATTGCCTGTACTGCATTCATAACGATGTTCAGGAAAACCTGTTTCAATGAATCGATGCTGAAAAACAGCCGCGGGACATTATTGAAGAGAAGGTCAATTTGAATATTGCGGACGCTGATTTCTTTTTGAAACAGAGAGAGTGTCGTGTCAATCAAACTTTCGACATCAATTTTTTCTTTTTGAAATTCAGAATTTCTGGAGAATTGCAGCAAATTATCAATAATAATGGATGCGCGGCGAATGTTTCTTTTTATGATTGCAAGTTTTTTGTCGATATTTTCATATTGATGCCCCAGGTCATCCTCGATGGTGTAGCGCGCTGTTTCTATGATGCTGAGAGGGTTTCGCAACTCATGGGCAATACCGGAAGAGAGTATGCCCAGGGTCGCCAGTTTTTCAGATTTTATCAGTTGTTTTTCAATTTCTTTTTGTTCGGTTACATCCTGGCAATATTCAACGAGAAATTGCGGTTTTCCATCCAAACCTTCCATGGGGAATGTCCATATATGAAATGTCCTCCCCAGGTGAAAAATCTCAATAAACCTGGATTCTCCGGTCTTGTACGTTTCGTGTGCCGGACAGTTTGTGCACGGTTCATCCCGATTAAAAAGCGCCTTGAAACATTTCTCGCCCGTGATGTTTTCGTTGGTATGTTTGGTAAATTGCAAATATCTTTTATTACCCATGACGAGGTTGTGTTCCGCATCCTGGACTGAAATCAAATCTGTAATGCCATCGAAAAGGGAAATGAGGCGTTGCCTGCTGAGCAACAGTTGCTGCTGCATTTTCACTTTTTCACGAATATCACGGATAAAGAGTTGTACGACCTCCTCGCCTTCAACCTGAACCAGACTGCAACTCATATCTGTTGGTATAACCCGCCGGTTCGCTTGCACCAACAGGAGGTTGTCCATGCTGCTATGTTTTTTCTTGCCAATTTCCGAAAAGGCCTTTTGTATCTTCTCGACGGACTTTGAGGAACAAAATTCGATGAACGTTTTTTTTAATAATTGGGACTGGGGAATTTCCAATAGTTGTGAGGCCATTTTATTAACTTGAAGGACTTTTAGCGTTCGTGCGTCTACAATAAAAATAGCGACACTGGCGTTTTCAAATAAAGAAAAATAACTGTGTTCAATTTGGTGCAGCCGGGATGAAAGTCGGCGTTCCTCAATCGCACGTACGACGACATCGGGAAGAAGATTGAGGTAATCCGGGGTTTTGGTGAGGTAATCCTGTGCCCCTTGCTGCATCGCCTGAACTGCAATGCGTTCGTCGCCCTGTCCGGTAACCATTATAACGGGAATTGTCAGTTTTCTTTTTTTGATCTCGGCAAGCGTTTCCAGACCGTTCATGTTGGGGAGGCTGTAATCAAGGATGAGGGCGTCATACTTGTTTTTGGATAATTTTTCAAGCCCAGTGATCGGGTCGTGAACAATTTCAATGGAAAATGAACTGCGATGACGTTTGAGCAGCAATTCCATTAGCTGCGCCTGATCAGGATGATCTTCGATAATTAATGTTTTGTAATCACGATCTTGCAATTCGTTTTCCTATAAATTTAACAGGACTGGGCTTTACAGACAGTTATGAGATTGCTTCGTCGTTCGTTCCTCACTCTTCGCAATGACAAGTTCTTGTTACATCTCAACCTTTAACACTCAGCCCGGTGAATTTCATCCATGTCCTTTTTTGTATAGTTTGAATATAAAAGTATTGCCGCTGCCATTGTTCGATTCCAGCCAAATTTTTCCTCTATGCAAATCGATTATTTTTTTAACTACGGCCAGGCGTGACCTGTCGAGGGAACCATTGGATCCCGCCGGAAATATCTCAAAAATACTTTTTCGCTGCTTGCCTGGGATGGGTGCGCCGTTGTCTTTTACATAAAATTCAAAAAACCAGGAATATTCTTTACAGCCAATTTTGATGGTTGGATTTTCTGTCTTTTCAGTGGCTTTAACTGCGTTTATGATGAGGTTGAAAAATACCCGTTTCATACCTTCATAGTCTGCGTTTATTCGGGGAAGTTTTTCGCCGTAAATGATTTTGATATGGTTTTCCGATAGCAATCCAGGAATCGACTTTAAGATGTATTCAACCAGATCAACAGAATTAAATTCCTGAAATTTCAATTTTTGAAAACTGATGCGGGCAAGTTCGACAAGATCATTGGTCTGTCCATCCATTTGATGCAGATTGAATGACATTTTATCAATATACTCCAGCGCCTTTTGCGGAAAGATGGTGGAAAAATCTTTTTTAAGAAGAACCGTCAGGTTTTGTGCCTTTTCGACCGGTGTTTTCAATT
>JAADGR010000285.1:0-3570 GCA_013152225.1 Calditrichota bacterium | reverse complement strand
AGATTGATAATTGTTTTAACAAGCTGCATGTCATGGGTTTTGGATATGCGCGGCTGATTGATTACGATGACAATGACCGCAAAAAGTTGCCGCTTGTGCAAAACAGGAGCGATGATTGAAGGCTTGAAATTCTTAAATTGTTCCATGGCCAACTTTTTATCCATGAATTTTTTGAGAAACTGTTCGGGTGACTCGATTAACCAGGGCTGCCTGATTGCCAAAAGCTGCCGTGTAATTTTTTTGATATGGCTCTCTGTAAAAGTTATTAGCAAGGATTTGGACATCCACGGGAAAAGATCGGCTATAAAGTTATCATCTGTGGTTTTAGCAATTCGACAATCCAGTGGAGTTAACAGGCTTTTTATGGCGCGGCAGCTTTTTTTCAGCACATCGTTCAGATTCGGGCTCTGAACAAATGAATCGCTAACACGAGAAATGGCTACGATTTCATGGTCCCTGTTTTTCAGCCCGTTTAATAATCGTTTGTGGTCGATGCCAAGTGCCACTTGCGCGGCGACCTTTTCCAGAAATTCATTTTCTTTTTCAGTGAAGGGGTTTTCCCTTACACGACCCAATGTGCACGTTCCGAGATAATTCTTTCCACAGAGCAAAAAAGCGCTGGCATGGCTCTTTATCGAAAAAGGTGTTTTTTGCGATTTTAAAGAATCGTCTTTTAAATCTTCTGGAGGAGCGTAGAGCCATCCCAAATTTGAGTTTTTGATTTGTTCCCATTTCCAGTTTTTGCCGAGAATTTGCCGGACGTCCCGGTCAGCTAAATCGTAAAATTGGGTGTTTACGCCTCGTTCATCAAACAACGTGACTGAAAAATAATCAAATTGTATGATGTGATGTATCTCGATGGCTGCCGTGCTCAGCAGACTTTTCAGATTAAAATTATTGTTGCAGGCTTTTGCTATTTTGGCACTGATGTCGATCTGCTGCAAAGAACTTTCAGGAGGAGCAACGGTTTGATTTTCTAAAGGCAATGCAGAATCGGGGCTTGTATAGGGTAATAATGTAATCAATACTGTTTGCGGGCTTGGCCCTTCCAGTTCAGCAAAATGAGCTGATCGGGGCGAGGTTTCACCCTTGGCGTTTTCTACAATAACCTTGTAGGTATTCGGAATAAAACTGTTTGCCAAGGCAGACTGGCTTTCAATGTGGCAGATTTGCGAAAAAGGTGTAGAAAATAGTTTTTCACGGTCGTATGCGAAAATATCCGCCATCTTTTGATTGACTTCACAGATGACATCTTTTTTCATGTTGACAATTGCCGCGGGCAAGGGCATCGACTCGAGAATTGAAATATATTTTTTCTGCCACATCCGGGAAAATTCTTGAATTTGCTGAGATCTATTTTTCCTTTCCGCTCTTTCCAGTGAAACGGCCAGCATGCTCACCGTAAATTCTATTATTTGAATTTCGTCTTTTGAAAACGGAATTTCTTTTTGTCTGGCCAGGTATAAACATCCGTACGTGATATCAGGAGAAATGAGCGGCACAAAAAGTTCGGATTTTGCAGAGGGAAGCACCGGATTTTTGTGGGCTATGCGACTGATACTTTGCTTGTCGATGAGAATGTGTTTGATAATTGGATCATCATAGGAAATGTCCAGGCTTCCGGATTCCGGTTGGGAAAAGTTGAACGCTTTGGGGGCGGTAAGACAATCCTGCTCTTTCTCATCGACAAAAAGCAGGATGCGGTCGCATTCTACAAGGTCTTGAATCGTTTCTTTCACCTGCCCAAGAACGCGCAAAGAATCAGACAGGAGAGAGGACTTTTTTAAAAAATCATGCAGAATATCGAATTTTTTATTATTGAATGAATTCATGGAAAGATTTTAGAAATCAATTGCCCCTTACTTTAAGTAAAAAGTATTATAATGAAATTTTAGAATCAATACGAGGCACTGCCACAAAGACAGACAAAATAATTTTGGGCAAAACTATTTAAATGAATCGATACTTTTGCCCCAAATGGTTTTGCTTTGCAATTTGAACCTGAATAGTGTCAGAGATTCGTTGTGTCAACGAATCTAATTGTTTATGAGAAACTTAATTCGTGGACAGACCTCGAAGGTCTTGGAGACCTTTGAAGTCTGGAAATTCAAGTTTCTTGCAAGTTTTAAATTCAATTTTAGATTGAGTTGTTAACCAAATTTTTGGCTTCTTCCAGGACAGTATGAAGCGCTTCCTGCAAATCCATTGTTGTGGCGGCACCTGAAGCAAATTTGTGCCCACCGCCGCCAAATTTATTCGCCAATCCGTTTATGGCAATGCGTCCTTTTGAGCGAAAACTGATTTTGGCTTTGCCGTCTTTTGTTTCCGTGAACATCAAGCTGACTTCCACTCCCTCGATGCTGCGCGGCAGTTCGGAAAAACCTTCTGTCTCCCATAATTCGGCGCCGGTTTTCTGCAAAAGCTCCTGGGTGAGAACAAACCACACCAGCCGGTCGTTGCATTCAAAATGCAAATTCGCCAGTAAATTTCCCATGAGAATGGAACGGTTCTTTGAATTGGTTTCATAAACGCGTTCATAAATTTTACGAAATTCTGCGCCGCGCCGCAAAAGATCGGCAGTGACTTGATGGGTCGTCGGCGTCGTATTAGAGAATCGAAAGGAACCGGTGTCGGTCAGGATGCAGGTGTACAGCGCGTTTACGATTTGCTGATCCATTTCCACCGGACTATTGACAATCAAATCGTACAGTAATTCACCGGTCGATGAAGCCGTTTGATCGGAAACAACGGCTTTTCCCATATCGTCCGAAGGAATATGATGATCGATACAGGCGACAGGTAAATTGAAACGGCGAATGGCCTCTCCGACTTTTCTTAACCGTGCCCAGTCACTGATATCGACAATTATAGCACCATCTGTGGAGCGGATCAAATCGTCATGTTCTTTCCCGGCATAAGTTTGTATCTCATTGTTTTCGTCCAAAAATTGAAAAAATTTGGGTATGATATCGCAATTTATGAGAACAGCTTCTTTTCCGATTTTGCGCAAGAATCCGGCCAGGGCAATTTGGCTGCCGAGCGGCGCATCACCATCCGGATGGGCGTGCGTCGTAATGAGAAGGCGTTTTTTGTTTTCCAGGAAATTTGTTATCGCATCCCAATTTCGCTTGGTGGTCATTTTTTCCCCTTAATAACGGTGTGTTTCACTTTTACATTACCCACAGAATCTTGCGCTTTTATCGAAATGGATACATCACCTTTGAACTTTTGTGGTATGGTTATTTCAAAGTCTTCAATTTTAGAATCACTGATTCCGTCTGTTGGGTAAACCAGCAGCCACTTGCCGGCATCGATGCTGTAGTATGTTGACTTGATGAAAGACCGTATCTTTTACGGAAAAACGTAGCGTCCCGGGTTTTGGTGTTTGAAAGTTTTGCGTTTCAGGCCCGGTGTTATCCACGATGAACGGATCGCTCTGCTTTTCGCCTGTCAGGGCAAATTTTGCCGGATTGCTCGGCGCATCGGAAGCCGTGACTTTGATTTCATATTTTCCATCCGCCATGTTGGAACTGTCCCAGGAATAAACGCTTTGCTCCAGGTCCTTTGCCA
>JAADGR010000072.1 GCA_013152225.1 Calditrichota bacterium | reverse complement strand
TCGCTCGCCATTAATGAACAATTGTCTGAAATACCGGTTCCCATCCGCAACATCTTTGATTTCGCATTCCCAGAGGTTAGCGGCTTTTTGCTTCCATCCTTTAATCAGCCTGCCGCCGCTGATGATGGGCCTTTCTCCCGGAAATGCACTGTAAGAAACCGGACATTTTTTTGTACCTGAATCCTCCGGTTTGAAAATGATCGGGCTGTCGAGAAAATATGTCCCCTGACGAAGAAATACGGAAACGGGTTTTGTCAGCTTGTTTTCCGTTTTTAATTTGCGAATTTCTGCCTGCGCTCTTGCAATTGTTGCAAACGGTCCGTCCGTTTGTATTGCATTGGGCTCCTGTAAAGTCCCGGACCAGGTATCATTTCCATTCGTGGCAACATAAAGAGAAATGTCGTCTGCCGCTTTTGCAGGCATGTTCACGAGCAAAAAACAGCTCATCAAAATTAATAATTTCAAGGTATCTCCTGTTTTAAAAATTTTTGTCCGACGTTTACCAAACTTTGCAGGTTCGGTAAACGTATCAAGCTGATAAAAACGATTCGATTTCCTTTCTCGCCGGGATTGAAGGTTGTGCGCCCAGTTTTGTAACGGAAAGTGCGGCGGCAGCACCGGCGAACCGCACCGAATCATTCAACGGTTTGCCCTCGGCAATGGCAACAGCAAGAGCGCCGTTGAAAACATCACCCGCGGCTGTTGTGTCCACGGCTTTTACATCAAATCCCGGAATGTGTGTCATCGTTTCGTGGGACGCCACGAGCACGCCGTCGGCACCGAGAGTTATCATCACCAACGGAATTCCTTTGCGCAAAAGCATGCCGGCGGCTTTGCGGGCATTCTGTTCGGTTTTGGCCGAGATGCCGGTCAGAAATTCTGCTTCAGATTCATTGGGCGTTAAAACGGCAACCTGCCCGAGTGTGTCGTCATCGATTACACATGCCGGTGCAGGATTAAGGATGGTTTTGATGCCCAATTCTTTTCCAAGTCGAATTGTTTTTCTTACCGTCTCGATGGGCATTTCCAATTGCAAAAGCAAAATATCAGCCCCGGCAATTTCGTTGCGCGCTTTTTCAATATCCTCCGGGGACAAGTTTGCGTTGGCTCCCGGTGCAACAGCAATGCTGTTTTCTCCGTCCTCTGCGACGAATATTTCCGCAACGCCGGACGGTGCATTTTCATCGCGAACGATGTATTCGATATTTATGCCGTGCTTTTTAAAACCGCTGATTGCCTCTTCTCCGAACCGGTCATTTCCCACACGGGCAATAAATGTAACGTCCGCTCCGGCACACGCTGCAGCCACGGCCTGGTTGGCGCCTTTACCCCCGGCGGCTGTTGAAAATTTGCCGCCTGTAACTGTTTCCCCCGTCCCGGGAATCCGCGGGACTTGTATGATCATATCCGTATTGGAACTGCCGACGACAATGATTTTTACTGGCATGTTTTACCTGTAGTTTTGTTTTTCTAATTTTTCTTTCGTAATTAAATCCAACCGTATCAGCTTTTCCTTGGGAGCCGCTTGACCTTTGATGAGATCGTTTGCCGTGACAACCCCTTCATATCCCATCAATTCGGGACGCTGCCGACGATGAGCGCGGCTGATATCCCAAAAAATATTTGCGCAACAGCATTGTTGGGAGAAAAGTGCAGCATCGTTAATCCCATGATCACATTGCAAAGGGCAAGCAGCGAACCCACGGACAAATCAATCCCAGCCGTGATGATGATAAATGTCATGCCCACCGCGATGATGGTGTTGATCGCCGTTTGCAGCAGGATGTTGAGCAAATTCGGCGATGTGAAAAAAACGGGATTCTCCTTGATGATCGCTTCAATCCCGCCGATAGCGAGGCAGAGAACGACAAATGCAAGGCTGATGCCGAAGACGGAAGATTTTGTCAGAGATTTGAGCAAATGCATGGATTCGTTACTTGTTTCTCCATTTCATCACTTTTCACGAAATGCCTTTTGAAGAATTAATATTGTTTTATTTTTAACATTATCGCAGCCAAATCCGCCAGGCCGAGCGCTGTGATTTTATCGTGCATCTGATAGCTCGATGATCCCGGAAAGACAACAAACAGCTCGTCCAGGCCCAGGTCGTGTAGAGCTATGATCATAGACTTGGTTCTTTTGGGAGCGTCACTATATTTTACTTCAAATCCGTAGCGCTTTCCATGAAGAAAAATGAGCAGATCAAGCTCAGCGCCGGCGTGTGTCCCCCAAAAGTAAAATTCTCGTGTTTGCAACAGCGTCAAAATTTGTTCGATGACAAAACCCTCCCACGATGCGCCGAGTATGGGGTGGGTTATGATGGCGTCTTTTCTCAAAGCCAGCAGGACGTGCAATATCCCCGTGTCGCGGAGATAGATTTTCGGTGCTTTGATCTGGCGTTTTTTAATGTTCTCATGCCACGGTGGAATGCGGCGAAGCATGTAGGCACCGGTTAAAATATCGAGGTAGCGTCGTATCATTTGTGATGAAAGGCTAAGCGAGGCGGAAAAGGGAGATGCATTCCAAATTTTACCGTGATAATGCGCTATCATCGTCCAAAATCGTCGTAAAGTTTCTGCAGGGATTGCAATCCCAAGCTGGGGGATGTCGCGTTCTAAAAATGTGCGCAAATAGTTACTTCGCCACGCATAGCTGTCTTCCTCATTGTCAGCCAAAAATGAAGGAGGAAAGCCGCCCCGAAGCCATAATTTTTTATAGTCATTGTAACCGATTTCCTGGATTGTAAAACCGGAAATATCTACAAACTCAACACGACCGGCAAGAGATTCTGATGTCCCTTTGACCAAATAGGGATCAGCGCTGCCAAGGATTAGAAACCTGAACTGTCTGTCAGAACGGTCCGCAAGGACGCGGAGGATGGGAAACAACTCCGGCTGCCGCTGAATTTCATCAATGATGATGAGACCATCGCTATTTTCCAGCGTGGTCATTGCCGATGCACTTAAAGCCGAAGCATCCAATGGATTCTCAAGATCAAAGTAAGTTGAAGGGATGTCACTGGCGATCATGCGGCCGAGTGTGGTTTTGCCGCACTGCCGCGGGCCAAGAATAGAAGTTACCGGCGCACGTAAAAGTGCCGTATGGATACGATGAACAATTTCCGCTCGTTTTATCA
>JAADGR010000232.1 GCA_013152225.1 Calditrichota bacterium | reverse complement strand
TCTTCTGCCCGGCATACGTGGGGTAGTATTAAAGCCATGTTCAGATAAAAAAATAACCCGCTTTCACCGGCGGGTTTTTTGTTTCAGCGTATCCGGCCTCAGTGTCTGCTTTCATTTTCAATTTTACCGACCATATTGAGAAAATCCGAATTCAAGCGTTCCGCTGCATTTTTTGCGTTGTTAATATGCGAATTCAATATTTTGATGTCGTTTGTCACTTTGGAGGCATCCTGACGCAGGGCGCGCAGCGTTTGGATAATTCTTCTCGACGCTTCCTCGATGCGTTTCCCCTCAAGTCCAAGCATAATCACTTTGAGAAAATAGTAAAAACTGTTTGGCGAGATTAATAAAATATTTTTTTGACGCGCATACGTCATGATTACGTCGTTGCTCATCGTTTCATAATAGATCGTTTCGGACGGAATGTACATGATGGCAAAGTCTAACGTGTCTTCTTCCGGACGAATGTATTTCTGACTGATTGCATCGATATGTCGGCGTACGTCGCGAAAAAATTCACGTTTGTATAGCTTTTCTTCATCAGAATTTTCTGCGCTTTGTGCTTTGTTAAAATTCTCGAGCGGGAATTTGCTGTCAATGGGAATGCTGTTGTTTTCGGTTATGATGAGTGCATCGACGGTTTGGCCGTTGCGAAAACGGTATTGTAGTTTGATATTTTCTTTGGGCAAAATCTGGTAGAGCAAATCTTTTAATATGCTCTCCCCAACATTTCCCCGCAGCTTTGGCGAACGGAAAATCTTTTGAAAATCGCGCATCTGCTGGCCGATTTCGTGGATTTGCCCCAGATCGCGGTTCAGCAGCCGCATCAGTTGCGCTGTGTTGTCCAGACGACTGCTTACGGCTTCTTGAGTCATGTTCAGTTGCTGCTGAATCATTCCAGAGCTCCGATCAATACTGCCGCGCATTTCCTGCATCCACTGCCCGATAATGTTGACGGACTCGTCCGGCTTTTGTGCTTGCAGCAGGGATTTCAAATGTTTGTTTTGCAAATAAACAATAAAGCCGAAAAGTACCAGCATTACCAATGCAAACGCGAAAAGCAGTATAATTTCATTTTGTTGCATGACGACGACCTTTGCGAAATGTAATTCGGCGAAAATATATAGAATTTGTCAATACTTTTTAAATCCAAACGTTCCGGTCTTCGTTCTCCCGTCTCCGTTCTCATAATTCCTTCCCGCAACAATTTTTAAATTTCTTACCGCTGCCACAGGGACACGGGTCGTTTGGTTGTACTTCAACGTAATCATTTTCTGTGGGCGGTGCATTATTTGGCTTTTTCATGCCCTGTGCAATCATCCATTCATCGGCAATTTTGCGCAAACGGGCGTCGGCATGGGAGAAAAACATTTTGTAGGATTGGCAAAAATGATTCGAACTGTTGTCGCGCGCATCTTTCCGGCGGTCTTTGGGACAGCCGCCATAACAATGCGACACCCATTCGCAGGAGTAACATTCTTTTGGCATGGCGCTTTTCACGGCGCCAAATTGATTTTGCAGCGGGGAATTGAGCAGGTCACTGAGATTATCCTGCATCACGTTTCCCAGGTGCCATTTGGGCTCCACATAAAAATCACATGAATAAACATCGCCGGTATGCTCCACAACAAGATAAATTCCGCATTCTTGCAGCAGAGTACATTCGGGCGCTTGCATGCCGACATAAGTGTAAAATACCGAATCAAACCAACGGACGCTGGTTGTGGACTGACCGTAGCGAAAATCATTCACCCACATATCGAATAGTTCGATAAGGAAATTACCGTAAGCTTCGGCAGAAACCGAATAGGGCGCTGCTTTGCCCAGATCAAGCGGATCGGGTTCGACGCAGGGGATGAACTGCATGAATTTGATGCCGTTTTTTTTGTGATATTTATAAATTTCTTTTGCGTAATTCACAGAGTAATCGTTGACGACAATCAGGGCATTGACTTCCGCACCGGCATTCAGCAAAGCGTCGCGTGCTTTGACCACACGCTGCCAGCTTGGCTTGTCGCCGATGAACATGCGGTATTTATTGTGAACATGTTCCGGGCCATCCAGGGAAAGGCCGATGAGGAATTTTGCGTCGGCTAAAAACCCGGCAAAGCTTTCGTCGATGAGGATGCCGTTGGTTTGCAGGCCGTTTCCCACGGTTTGCCCGGGTCGGCCAAATCGCTGCTGATATTGGACAGCTTTTTCAAAGAATTGACGTCCCATGAGCGTTGGTTCGCCGCCCTGCCAGCCGAAATTGACGTTCTGCCCTCCTTGCTGCATCACTTGTTTAACCATTTCTTTCAGGATCGGTTCGGTCATGCGATGTTTTTTTTGCCCGGGAAAGAGCGCTTCCTTTTGCAGATAAAAACAATAGGTGCAATGTAAATTACAATCCGGGCCTGCCGGTTTTACCAGCACTGAATTTAATATTTTATTGGGTCTGAAGCTGCTACCTGCTTCCATAAAAATCCTCACATTCCGACAAAAATTGAAGAAGAACGGTTACTGCTTTATGTAATTGGTCTACGGAAATTCGTTCATCACTAGTGTGCGCGAAACGAATGTCCCCGGCCCCCCAGATGATTGCATCCGGGATAACCGTTGAAATGAATCCTGCATCCGAATACCACGGCGCGATCTGTGTTTCATTTTTCACGTCACACTTTTTCAGTGATTTTTGTAAAAGCTGAAGCAGTTGCGAATTTTCCGCAGTTCGAAAAGCCGGTGCATACTCGATTTCTTTAAAAGCCGGCTGATAGATTTCGAATTCTTTTTCCGCCAATTTTTGCAAAAGCCGGGTTTTGAATTCCTCAATTTTTGTCCCGTTTTGAAAGCGTGTATCGATTTCCACCCGGCACAGATCAGGTATGATGTTGATCGCACTGCCTCCGTGTATTTGAGTCAGAGAAAAAGAGTTTTCCCTATTCCTTTCGAAAGAGCTTTTTAAATCCTTTTCCAAAAAAGTGACGATGGGCAGCATCCCTTCAATGGCGTTAATTCCTTCCTTTGGCATGGAAGAATGGCATGACACTCCGTTGGTCTCAATGGAAAATCGCCACAACCCTTTATGGCCGATGACGGGTTGCAGAGACGTCGGTTCGCCGATGATGATCATATCCACGGCGAGCGGGTGTTGGGCAAAATATTT
>JAADGR010000063.1 GCA_013152225.1 Calditrichota bacterium | reverse complement strand
AATAACTACGTGGTTTTAGGGCTAGTTTGTAACAATACTTTTTACCATGTCATTGCGAGCGAAATGGAGTGGAGCGAAGCAATCTCATGTTTTACAGGCAGCTATGAGATTGCGTCGTCGTTCGTTCCTCAATCCTCGCAATGACAAGTATATTTAATTTGCGTATTTGGTGAAATTTGTAAACAAAAACTCACTTTAATTTCAGCGGCAAAAAGAATCGAATCATCGCGCCTCCGTTGCTTCGATTTTTCGCTTCTATTTTCCCGCCATGTTTTTCGATGATATTACGGCTGACCGCAAGGCCAAGCCCGGTGCCTTTTGTTTTCGTTGTATAAAAAGGTTCAAAAATGTTTCGTGTATCGTCTTTAAAACCGACGCCGTTATCCTCTATTTGTACACAGGCAAAATATTTTCCACGAATTTTTTCGCGCAAAAGTTGAATCTGAATTTCGCCATTGTCTGTTTCGATGGCCTGGGATGCATTGAGCAAAAGATTCAAAATCACCCGGTGAATGAGGTCTCTGTCGCAGTTCACAGTGATTTTTTCTTCTGCTTGTAAATCAATATTTATTCGACCTCTGTTTTCAGTTTCAAAACTCCGGATCGCCATCGAAATGATGTCCTGGAGATTATAATCATCTGCATTTAATACCGGCTCCCGCGAAAGGGAAAGAAAATCATTCACCAGCCGGTTGAGGCGCTTGACCTCATCATTGATATAGCTGAAAAGTTCATCGGGCTTTTCCGGGTTTTGGTAGCGTTCACGCAATACATCGGATGTGCTTTTGATAATGCCCAGTGGGTTGCGAATTTCATGAGCCATTGTTGCTCCCATTTGCCCCATTGCTGCCAGACGCCGGGACTGCTGCAATTGGGCTTCTGTTTTCAGGAACAATCGCGTCGCCCACAAGAGATAGGCAGTCAGAAAAACGAGGAGGAAAAGACTTGTAAGGCTGCCGATATACAAACCGCGCCGGAACCAACTGATGATATCCAAAAAAGCGGCATTTGCTTCAAGCACAAGCACAGCAGTGTTGCCGTCAAAATCGATAATGGGAGCATAAACACTCTTAAAGTGATTGCCCGCAACGGTGTGCAATCGCGAGGCGGTTATTGTGCCGTTTAAAGCTGATGCAATTTCCGTACTGTCTTCGCGCAAATAGCCGCGGCTCGTCATTCCAAAAGCGATTCTCGAATCGACAAGAACATTGAAATCCGGATCGATAATATAAACGGCTTCGAAATCATTGCCCGAATGAATTTGCGAGAGAAGAATACGAATCAGTGAATGCTCGGCCGGATCGTACAGGTTGGTCAAATCTTTCTCTATAATTTGCGTTGCTAATGATGCTGCCGTCATAAGCCGGTCGTTCAACGCTTCTTCAAGATGTCGTCCCGTGCGTTTGACAAAAAAATAGCTGCCCAAATTGAAAACAAGCAAAAAGAGAAATGTCACCAACACCACGGATGCTACGGCTAATTTTCGTCGAAAAAGTAATCGCTGATTCGCAGCAGTATTTGGGGACAGCATCATTAAGAATTTCCTTGTCCTTTTTCATTCTGCCCCGTTTTTTCTGTTTTCCCGCCGAACAACTCTAACCATTCCTCCATTTCAGCCTTGCTCATTTTTTGATCATATTTGTTCCTGTTGTCCTGTTTTTCTCTTTTTGAAATTTTGAATCTGAAATCTTCCACACTCTGAATTTGACATCCATGTGCTCGTGCTGATAAGGCAAGAGGCCGATCCGAAGTCACCAGAATGATGTTGCTCTTTTGCGTTGATTGATTAATTCGTTTCAGGATAAGCGGATCTGCTTTTTGCGGCGCCCGGGAGAACAGCACCCGGATTCCGCTCGGTCTGGGTCTTTTGCCCAATAACTTAACATCCTGACCGTCGAAGACGATGGTAATTTGAAGCTGCTTGTTACCGCGGTAAGCAACGAGTTGATGAACCAGGTTTTCCCGTGCCCGCCAAAGAGCTTCATCGTCGGAAGGATCGATCCGGCTGGTTCTGAGAATAAAATTGTATCCATCGACAATGATGTGCTGTTTTAAGGTCTTCATTTTCCTTTTCCAAATCATTTTAAATTAAAGAGCATCCATAACTTGCGCAAGCACATCGTCCACTGTGATTGCCCGCATGCAGTCCATTTTTTCGCAAAAGTCGCGGTGACAATGGCTGCAATCAATTTCCTTATAAACAAGTCGGTGTCCTTTTTCACGTTTGTAAGGAAACCAGATATCCGGTTCACCCGGACCAAAGATGCCGACGGTTGGCGTTCCCACAGCCGGGGCTAAATGCATTGGGCCGCAATCATTGGAAACATACACATCAATGATCTTTAAAACAGCCGCTAATTCCCGCAATGATAATGCATCGGGCAGAATGGGTGAAAAGGTGCATTGATCGATAACCGAATGCAAGAGCGCCTCCTCGCCCGGCGCCATGGTAAAAATAATTTGCAATCGACGCGTTGCCAGTTCATTTGCCAATTGTGCAAATCTTTCCGGAATCCCCCTTTTGGCCGGCCACGTTGCCCCGGGATGAATGCCGATAATTCCCTGGTCGGGATCGAATCCTTTCTTCTGTAGATAACTTCTCGCCCATTCTTCTTCTTGGGGCGTGACAAAAACAAAAGGGTCATCAACTGCAGCATCAATCCCAAGCGGCAGGAGATAGCGAAGATGAAAATCAATTGCTGTTTTCGGCAGACCATCATCCCCAATTCTGTGCGTGTAAAAATGGCGCCTTCCGCGGAAATCGCCGCCGATACGCATTTTTGCACCACTCAGCCAAGTCAGCAGTGCAGAGCGCGGATTGCCGAACAGGTCAATCGCAAGATCGAATTTAGTGGATAAAAGTTTTTTAAATACAGATAAATTTTGCGTACTGTTACCGCGTTCAAATGAAATAATCTCACCGACGTCAGGATGGTTTTGCAACAAGGCAGCATACGGCGCTTCGGCAAGATATGTTATTTCGGACGAAGGAAAAGCGCGCTTTAAAGCCGACAAGAGCGGAGTGGTCAATATGATGTCGCCCATGAAGCGAAGTCTGGAGATCAGTATGTTGTTAAATTTTGTCAAAGCATCCTCAAAAGGTATTAAAAAATATGTATTCATTCAAGGCTTTGTTACCCGGATGA